>NZ_JAIQXV010000015.1 GCF_020166415.1 Deinococcus multiflagellatus | reverse complement strand
AATGCGGGCGCCGAGCTGGTGGTAGCGCTCGGGCTGGCGCAGGAAGTCCACGACTTCCTGCAGGTCGGTCTTGGCCTCGTCGCAGCCAGCGACGTCGGCGAAGGTCAGCTTGATCTGCCCCTCCCCGATCACCGACGCCTTTGACCGCCCGAAGTTTCCAGCCGCGTCGGTCCCGCCGCCCTGGCGCCCGCGCAGCAGCAGAATCACCAGCCCCACGATCAGGGCCAGGGTGAGCAGCAGGCTCAGGGTGCCCAGCACGCTCAGGCGCGGCGGCGCGGCGTAGGAGACACTGACGCCCTTGGCCTGCAGGGTGTCCAGATTCAGCAGGGGATCGGCGGCCAGGGTGCGGGTGCGGTAGGGCTGGTCACCCAGTTGCCCCGTCACCACCGCCGTGCCGTTCTGGTAGGCGATCACGGCACTCTGCACCTCGCCCCGGTTCAGGGCCTGGGCAAAATCGGTGAGGTTCAGGTCGTCCTGACGGCCACGCGGCCACAGGGCCAGCACCAGAAGCGCCGTGACCACAGCCGCCACGCCCCACCACCACATGGACCGCTTCACGCGCCTCTCCTGTTTGGGACCATGCCCCAGTGTAGGGGGAGCGCCACCGGGCCAATTGCGAGGGACCTTCCCAGGGTTGTCTCCTTAAGGGTACGGTCAGGCGGGGCGCGGCCGGGACGTCACGGAAGACGCGCGTCAGCTTGGCGGGCCATACTCGGCGGATGCGGTTTGCCCGTCTGCCCCTTTCCCTGTCGCCCCTGGCGGCCCAGCGCTTCCGAACGCGCGCCCTGGCCCTGCTGGGCCTGCTGGCCCCGGCGGCCCCGGCCCTGACCTTGACCCTGGCGGCGCCCGCGGCCCACGCGGCGCAGCCCCTGCTGGGGTCGGTGCAGCTGACCTTTACGCCGGATGACCGCGCAGCCTATCTGAACGGCACCCCCACCCAGTGGCTGGCCCCGCCCCGGCTGCTGGGCGGGCGCACCATGCTGCCGCTGCGCGAAACAGCGGCCCTGCTGGGCCAGACCATGCCCGGCAACGGCAGTGTGGTGCAACTGGCCCGCCTGAGCATTGACACCCGCGCCAACACCGCGGCGCTGGCTGGGGTGCCGCAGCCCGCCGGGACCGTGGCCCTGGTAGGCGGCGTGACCTACGTGAGCGCGCGCACCCTAGCCGACGCCCTGAACGCCAACCTGACCACCGATGATGGCCGCACCTTTACGCTGACCGCGCTGCGCGACGGCGGCAATCCGCTGATCCCGCAGGCCCGCTTTTCCACCGACAAGACGGTTTATGCCCCCGGCGAACGGGTGGTGTACACCGAATATCCCTTTGACCCGGACGGCGCCGATATCACCGCGCGCAAGTGGAACGGCCGCCAGGAGGTGTTCTTTCAGCCGGGCACCTACACCATTGGCCTGACGGTCACCAACAGCCGCGGCCTGCAAAGCGCGCCCTTTACCCGCACCATCCGCGTGGAGGGCACGCCCATCGATACGCCGCTGACTTACGCCCTGAAGTATGCCCAGCCCGGCGACGCGTTTCCCGACCCGCAGATCCTGACCTACCCCTCGGCGCTGGCGACCCCGGTGGAGGGGCCCAGCTACCCACTGCTGTTCAGCGACAGCCCCGAGGTGCCCGACCAGAGCGGCATTCTGTACCAGGACAGCGTGGCGGGCCGGGCCCGGCTGCTGGCCTACCACCTGAACGGCCTGGGCAAGCCCGCGCGGCTGTACGTGATGGCCCGCAACCTGGAAAGCCGTCCCGTGGAAGTGCGCACCGAGCGCCTCGGTGAAACGGCGCCCACCCGCCTGGAAAGCATTCTGGGGCAGGTGACCCTGCTGGAATACTTCGCCTCGGGCGGCGGCACCACCCTGACCCTGGCCCCGGGGCAGGCGGCGGCCGTGTACGCCAGCCCCACCCTGAACCCGGGCAGCGGCGTGAACGTCATGCAGGACCTGAGCACCTCAGGCCGGGTGGACCTGACCTTTCTGATTCTGGAAGACGGCCTGCCGCCCACCGCGCAGGTGGCCCAGCAGTTGCCCTACCTGAAGCCCGACGGACGCCATGTGCGCGGCACCTTTCCACAGGCCGTGCGCACCCTGCGCGTGAACCTGGGCGCGCTCCCCACCCGCATTGTGATTGGCGACGGACAGGTGGACCCCGCCCTGACGGGCACCGACGCCCTGACGGGCCAGGGGGTGCGGCTGGCGGGCAATTACGGCGTGCTGTACGACCTGGAAGTGAACGGCGCGGCCGGCACTGCCGTGGCCCTGAGCCCCCGCGGCGGTCTGTACCGGGGGGCCATGAATATCCAGGACGGCCCCATCACCCAGACGATCAAGCTGCCGCGCACCGGCAACGCCCTGAAGCCCGACGAACCGGTGCTGCTGTGGCGCGCGCAGTCCGACCGCCTGAACATTGACTTCGTGCCCAGCAGCGGCTCGAACCTGCCGATCAGCCTCGTCTTTTACCGCACGCGTGGCCTGAGCGGCTACGGGGGGATCACGAAGACGTACCAGCCGTGAGGGTGGATGGGTGAAAGGTGATGGGTGATGGAGAAAGGAGCGGGGGCGGGGGCCTCCGCTTCTGGCGTTAGGGGTGAGCCGCCAGCCACGCCAGCACGTCGGCGGCGTTGCGGTCTGGGGGGAAGACGGGGTAGAAGACGTGCTCGATTACGCCGTCCCGCAGGATCAGGGTCACGCGGCGCAGCAGGGTTTCGCCGCCGGCCTCGAAGGTGGGGAGGCCCAGGGCGCGGCTCCAGGTTCCCTCTTCATCCGAAAGCAATGGGAAAGGCAGGTGCAAGCGTTCAGCAGCCTCCTGTTGATAGGGGGTGGGCTGCACGCTCAGGCCAAAGACCCGCGCGTCTGCAGCCTGAAGTTCGGCGTGGTGGTCCCGAAACGCGCAGCTTTGTGGGGTACAGCCCCGGGCGCCGGGGATCTGGTCCCAGTCGTCCGGCATGGCTCCATCGGGGCGACCTGTTTTGGGGTACACGTACACCACCGTGCGGCCCGGCAAGGCCGACAGATCGTGGGACCGCCCGTCGGTGCCCGGCAGGGGCGCAGCTGGCAGCCGCTGGCCCGGCAGGTGGGCGCAGGCGCCGTCGTCCACGGGCGCGGGCAGGTCGGCGGGGAGGGCATGCAGGTCCGTCATGGGGGCAGGATAGGCCACCCTACACTGACAGGCATATGGACGAGACCCGCACTGTTGCTCTCCCCATTCACCTCCTGAAAGAGGTTCAGAGTGCGCTTGAGCCAGATCAATCCGTTGAAGATTGGCTCACCAGTGCCATCTATCAAAGCCTCACCTTGCAGGAGAACCGCGCCAGCTCACCCCTCAACTGGGCCTTCTTTGAACCATTGGCAGAATTCACACCCTCTTTGCTGCTCGAAAGTCGCGATCCAGCCACGTGCGCCCTTTTCTATCAGAAGCTGGGCTTTCGAATCGTCCAGCGTGCGGGTTGGTACTACATTTTACGGTCAAAGGGTATGGACTTAACAATCACAAAGTCAGATGACAGCTGTGATGTCAGGGAGGGTTCTGAACTCTGTTTCAACTCCAAGATTAATTTTCGGCTTCTGATCGCTCCCCTTGAGCAAATGGGTATTCCTGTCGAGATCGAGGAGAATGAGCTTGATCCCTGTTGCCTCAGAATCACTGACCCAGACGGCCGCCCTATTGCCATCTACTCGGTCTGGCTTGACGAGATCGGCCTTATGCGCGCTGGCTACATGTAAGTGGGACGCGACTCTTAAATGCAAGAGCCGCGTCCCAACACTTTCTTTTACTCCTCGTCGTTCTTCTTGTCCTTCTTGTACGGCCCCTTTTCCTTCCACTTCAGACGCACCGGAATGCCGGCCAGTTGCAGGTCCTCGCGGATGCGGTTTTGCAGGAAGCCCTCGTAGGCGCGCGTCACGAAATCGGCGCGGTTGCAGAAGATGGCAAAGGTGGGCGGCGCGGTTTCCACCTGCGTCATGAAGTACATCTTCAGCTTCTTACCGTGGAAGTTGGGCACGGCCTGGCGCATCTGCCAGACCTCCAGCCAGCGGTTGAGTTCGCTGGTGGGAATGCGGCTCTGCCATTTCTCGTGCAGCTTCATGGCCTCGGCCAGCATGTCGTGAATGCCGTACTCGTTGATCGCGCTGGTGTACACGCGCGGCGCATAGGAAATATGGTGCAGCTTCTGGTTCAGGTCCTTTTCCGTGCGCTTGAGGTCCTCGTCGGGCACGAGGTCCCACTTGTTCACCACCACGATCACGGGCTTGCCGCTGTCGTAGGCGAGGTTCGCCAGCTTCAGTTCGTGGTCGCCCAGGTCGGTGGCGTTCACCACCAGCCAGATCAGGTCGCTGCGCTCAATGGCCGCCTGCGAGCGCTGAATGGCGTAGTCCTCAATGGCGGTGTCGGGCTTTTTGCGAATGCCGGCCGTGTCCACCAGCACAAAGCGCTGGCCGCCGTAATCCCATTCCACATCCAGGCTGTCGCGGGTGGTGCCCGGCTGATCGGCCACGATGGCGCGGTCGCTCTGGGTGATGGCGTTCAGCAGGCTGCTTTTGCCCACGTTGGGGCGGCCAATCAGCGAGATGCGAATGGGCGCGATTTCCGGCACGTCCTCGTCGTCTTCGGGCAGGTGGGTCAACACCCGGTCCATCAGGTCGTCCAGGCCGCGCGCGTGCTCGGCGCTGATGGCAATGGGCTCGCCAAAGCCCAGGCCCCACAGTTCAGCCATATAGACCTCGTGCTTGGGGCTGTCAATCTTGTTGGCGACCAGAATCACCGGCTTGCCCAGGCGGCGCAGCCAGTCAGCCACCTCGTAGTCGGCTGCCGAGAGCCCCTCGCGTGGGTCCAGCACAAACACCACAGCCTGGGCGCCTTCCATGGCCCACTCGGCCTTTTCACGAATGGCGGCTTCCCACTCGTCTCCGCTCCACAGCCCGCCCGTGTCAATCAGGGTGATGCGGTGGTTGTGGTACAGCATCAGCCCTTCCTTGGCGTCGCGCGTGACCCCGGGGAAGTCGGCCACCACGGCTTCGCGGCGGCCAATCAGGCGATTAAACAGGCTGGATTTGCCGACATTGGGTCGGCCCACAATGGCAACTTTATGCATTTGTGACGCTCCTTTGCGGTGTCGGACCCTGGGCGGCGTCTGCCTGGGGTCCGCCGAAACTGGCCGGTCTTCTCACGGCGAGAAGTCGCCAACGAAAGGAGAGTCTAGCACGGGGGCGCAAGGGGCAAGCGGGGCTTGGCCAGGGAGAGCCGGTCTTCCCAGAGAAACACAACTTCGGGCGGCCAGGCGCCGGCCAGCGCCCCCAGCCGCCCGCCCCAGCCTGCCTTTAAGGCACCGGGTTCAGAATCACGTCGTCGCAGGGCATGTACCACGTAGAGCCGCCAAAGTTGCCGGTGGCGGCCGTGCGCTTGAAGCCCAGCACGCTGTTCACGCCGCTGAGGGTCAGGGTCATGCTGCCGCCACTGCTGATCTGGCCGCGCGGCACATCGGCCCAGGTGCCCTTGACGGTGTTGCCGGTGCGGGTGCCGTGAAACACGTTGGTCCACGACTTGCCGCTGTCGCTGCTCATGCCCACCCACCACACCTGATTGCCCAGTTGCCGCACGTAGTAGGTGCCGCCGTCGTTGGCGCGCCACACGCCGTTCATGTCCTTGGGGGCGGCGCAGCTGGCGTGGGCGGTGCCCAGCACAGCGGCGCAGAGGGTCAGCGAAGCAAGGGTCAGCAGTCTGTTCATGGTGGTGCCTCCTGTGGAGTGGGCGCCCTGTGGGGCCCGGGGAACTGCCAGCACCTTAGGGGCGGCCCCGTGATCGCCCCGTGATCAGGCAGGAGGACAAGTGCATACGACGATAGGGAAACAGTGAGATTCCGTTTCTCCTGCACGGTTTTTTTCGACCCCGCTGGCTGACCTTGACCCCGCCTGCATACCGCGTTATCTTGTTTTCATCACCGCCGAGCAAGGCGGATTTTTTGTTTTTGGAATCAGGCCAGCTCGAAGAGGTTGGGGCTATACAAAAGCTGGCCCAGGGCAGCTCTGCACACGCCGCCAGCAACAGTCTTTTTGCCCCCCACTGGCTGAGCTTGACCCCGAGTGCATACCGCGCTATCTTGTTCTTATCACCGCCGAAGAAGGCGGGTTTTTTCTTTTGGTCCGGCTCGCGGTAGGCTGCCGCATGACCCCGCTGCCCACCCCACTGGTGCCCACAGACTGGCTCATGGCTCACCTGCACGACCCACAGGTGCGGGTGCTGGACTGCCGGTACGCCCTCAGCGATCCGCTGCTGGGGCGGCTGGCCTATCTGGAAGGTCACGCACCCGGCGCCATTTACGCCGACCTGGAAACCGACCTGAGCGGGCCGGTTCAGCCGGACGGTGCGGGTGGGCGCCACCCGCTCCCCAACCCAGAGGCGCTGGCCGCGTGGCTGGGCTCGGTGGGCATTGGCAATGAGATGACGGTGGTGTGTTACGACGACCCCCGCACTGGTCAGGGCTTTTACGCGACCCGGGCGTGGTGGCTGCTGCGCTGGCTGGGCCACACGCAGGTGGCGGTGCTGGACGGCGGCTGGCCCGCCTGGGTGCAGGCCAGCGGCACCGTGACGCTGACGGAACCCGAGCATGCCCCCGTGACCTTCCGGCCCCAGGTCCAGGCCGACTTTGTGGCCACGGCGGCCGACGTGCAGGCGCGGCCCAGCGGCACCCTGCTGCTGGATGCCCGCGCTCCCGCGCGCTACCGGGGCGAGGTGGAACCCATTGACGCCAGGGCCGGGCACATTCCCGGTGCAGTGAACCGCGACTGGAGCGGCGCCCTGGACGAACAGGGCCACTGGCGCCCTGCTGGCGACCAAGCGGCGCGGCTGGCGACAGGGGAGCAGCCCACCATCACCTACTGCGGCAGTGGAGTGAGCGCCACCCCCAACTTGCTGGCCCGCGAACTGGCCGGGGTCCCCTTGGGACCAGACAACCGCCTGTACGCCGGGTCCTGGAGCGACTGGATCAGCGACCCTGAGCGGCCAGTGGCGACGGGTGAGGGCACTGGGACAGACCACCAACGGGGGTAACCCAGGATGCAGGTGCAGCTCACCGGGATCTATGCTTTTCTGAGCCAGTGATGAAGAAGCTTCTCATTTGCTCCACCCTTTTGCTCGCGGGCTGCGCCGCCACCGCTCCCCAGGAACCTTTGAAAGCCGGGGACACCTTTGAACTGACGGGCACCACCAAGGCAGGTCTGAACGTTCAGCAGAACTACACCCTACGGGGCCGCCCGGAGTACGACGACGGGGACTGGTTTTACACCGCCAATGGCCGGGCAATAAATGACGCTGTGCTGGTCCTTTCGGGCGATCAAGACGTCCTGATGCTGGCGCAACCCACCGAGACCCCCAAGGACCAGCCTGCCGGTGACACCTGGTACATGATCTGCCTTGCCCTCCCCAAAGGTCCTGGCTGGGCCAGCGCCAAGGGCCTGCTGCTGCACGAAAGGGAAAAAGACATGAGCAACCTCTTCAAAGCCTTGGAGGGCGAACCGAATCTGAGCGCCTTTTCCAATCTGGCGCAGAAGGCCGGCACCTGCACCGTCCGCCGCCTGTAACGCTCTAGCACCTCAAAGACCTGGCACCCCCAAAGAAGGGCGCCAGGTTTTGCTTTCGCCTGGACCAACGACGCCCAGTCAACCCTCGGCCGTCACCCCGGCCACACCATCGCTGAACTCCAGGGTCAGGGGCTGGCCGGGCTGCACCTGGGCAGCGCGGGTTACGGGGCGCCCCGCCGCGTCGCGCACCAGGGCGTAGCCCCGGCCCAGCGTGCGCGCGGGGGTCAGGCCCAGGGCCTGCTTCATCAGGGCGTCCACGCTGGCGGCGGCGGCGTCCACCTGCCGCCCGGCGGCGCGGCGGGCGCGGTCCAGGGTCCACTGCGCACCGGCCTCGGCCTCGACCAGCACCTGGGCGGCCTGGGTGCGGATGGTGCGCACGTCTTCCTGGGCCTGCGCGGCGGCCTCGACGACTGTCCGCACAATCAGGGTCGCCGCCTTGCTGGGCGTGTCGGTGCGCACGCAGGCCACCTCGTCGGGCAGGGTGTCGTCTCGGGCGTGGCCCAGGCCGGTGATCACCGGCACTGGAAAAGTGGCCAGCGCGCGGGCGAACGGCAGGTCGTTCAGCCACGCCAGATCGGTGACGGCGCCGCCGCCCCGGATCACCACCAGGGCGTCCAGCGGCTCGGCCGTATGAAGCGCCAGGGCGTCCTGCACCCCCCGGCGCAGGCTGGCGGCGGCGGCCGGGCCCTGAAAAGTGGCTTCCAGATACACCGGGCGCAGCACCCCGGCGCGCTCCAGCGGATCAACCTCGCGGCGGAAATCGCCCAGCCCGGCGGCCTCGCGCGGCGACAGCACCGCAAAGCGGAAGAAGTCGGTGGGCAGAGCCAGCAGGCGGTTCAGGCCGTAGACCCCCTCGCGCACCAGGGTTTCGCGCCCCTCGGCCAGCCGCAGGGCCGCGTCGCCCAGGGTGAATTCGGGGGCAATGTCCAGTACGTTCAGCGCAAAGCCGTACTGCTCGTGAAAGGTGGCCTCGCCAAAGAGGAGTACCTTCAGGCCCGCCGTCAGGCCCCCGCCCGTGGCGCGGCGGAACTTGGTTTCCAGGCCAAAGCGCTCGCGGGCCCACACGGTGGCGCGGCAGCGGGCCACCTCGCCTTCGTCGCCACTTTGCACAAGGTCCAGGTACAGGTGGCGCCGGTCGGTCACGGCGGCGATCTCGGCGCGCACCCACACGGCGCCGGGCAGGCCCCGGGCGATCACCTGGCCCACATAGGCCAGCAGTTCCGAGAGTTCCAGAAACTGTTCGGGGGGACGGGTCTCCCCTTTCTTGCGCCGCGTCACAGCCGCCCGCCCCAGGCGCGACCCAGCAGCGCCCCCGCCAGCCCCAGCCCCACGCTGAGCCCGGCGTAGCCCGCCGCCCGGCCCGGAGAGGCCAGCAGGTCGCCCAGCCCGGCACTGAAGGCCGAAAAGGTGGTGAACCCCCCCAGCAGCCCGCTGCCCACCGCCAGCCGCGCCGCCTCGGGCCACAGGCCGCGTTCCACGAGCGCCAGCGTGAGGCCCAGCGCGAACGACCCGCCCACATTGATCAGCAGGGTGGTCACGGGAAAGCCGCTGCGGCTGTCCAGCCCCGCGCCCAGCAGGCCCAGGCCGTAGCGCGCGCCCGCGCCCAGCGCGCCGCCTACCATGACCCACAGCCAAGGTCCCATGCGCACAGGATGGCAGATTCGCCCCGGCACCCCGTGGGGGCCGCGCACTCTGGCATCCTGGGGCCCATGATTCAGGCGCGGCAACTCAGTACCGGCAGGCCTCTGACGTGGGCGGGGGAAACCCAGGACATCTGGGTGGACGCGCAGGCCGCGACCCCCGAAGAACTCGCGCGGCTGCGCGCCGCTTTTCCCATCAACCCGCTGGCGCTTGAAGACGTGCTGGAACGCGGCCACTGGAGCCGCGCCGAGGTCTACCCGGAGCACGCCTTTGTGACGGTGCGCTCGTACGCCCGCCCGGAGGAGGTGGACGATTTCACTGAGCGCCTGAGCATCCTCACGTTCGGGGAGGCGGTGGTCACCATGAGCACGGCCGGCACCCGCGCGCTGGGCGCCGTATGGGCCCTGACCGGCCGCGAGCGGGTGAACACCCCGCAGGAGGTCACCTACGAACTGCTTGACCAGACCGCCGACACCTTTTTCACGGTGGTGGACGCCCTGGAAGAGCGGGCCGACGCCCTGGAGGAGCGGGTCTTTCAGGGACAGCAGAATCCGGTGGCGGACGTGTTCGCCATGAAGCACCTGATCACCCAGGCCCGGCGCCTGACCGCCGAGGCGCGCGAGGCCACGGCGCTGCTGGGCCGGCACGCCAACTGCGGCCCGGCCGACCTGGTGCGCTACCGCGACGTGCAGGATTCGTTTACCCGCGCCAGCGGGCAGCTCGACGGCCTGCGCGACCTCCTGACCAGCCTGCTGGACCTGCACCTGGGCCTGCAAAGCCAGCGCATGAACGAGGTGATGCGCACCCTGACCGCCGTGAGCGTGGTGTTCTTGCCGCTCACCTTTCTGGCCGGGGTGTGGGGCATGAATTTTGAACACATGCCAGAGCTGAGAAGCCCCTACGGCTACCTGATGGCGTGGCTGAGTTTCATCCTGATTGGCGGCACCCTGGCGGCCGTGTTCAAGCGGCGCGGCTGGTGGTAAGGGGGAGATGGGCGCACACAAAAAACCCCGCCGGCTGGCGGGGGCTTTTCGTGGTGCACTCGCCGCGATTCGAACGCGGGGCCTGCCCCTTAGGAGGGGGCCGCTCTATCCAGCTGAGCTACGAGTGCGTGTGCGTGTGGGTGTGCGGTGCGGGGCTGGCCGCTGGCCGGGCGGACCAGACCGCGCCGGGAGTATAGCAGGGCCCCTTTTCGGCGCGCGCCCCCGCACCCTGGGGGCCCAGTTGCGGCACAATCCAGATGAGACAAAAATGTAAGCGCGGCCTTTCTATACTCTCTTGAGGTTCCTCATGACCAACGCTGTGTACACCATGATTGTCCGCGCCTTGTCGGGCGTCGTCTCTGATCGTGCGGCCGAGACCATGCTGCGCTCAGTGCTGCGCGAGCAGGGCCTCTCGGCCGAAACCGTGACGGCGCAGGACATGCAGAAGGTGCTGTCTGGGCCGTTGCTCGCGCGCCTGAGCACCGTGCTGCCCCCCGCCCGCGCCCGCAAGGAACTGCTGAATCTGGCGGCGCAACTTGAAGCGCAGTATCCCAAAGCGCCCACCCTCTTCACCCAGAATGTGCCGCTGGCCACCTGGGATGAACCCCAGACTGACACCGTGTTTGACGACCTGGGCCTGAGCGCCGACGATTTTGAATTCGACGACCCCGAATACGGCGTGGCCCCCACCACCCGCACCTATGACCTGGCGCTGCCGGGCGACCAGGACGCCCTGATTCAGACCCTGGGGCGCTTCAGCGGGGTGCAGGGCGTGATGGTCTGCCGCGCCAGCGGCGAGGTGCTGCGGGTCAAGGCGGTGCGCGACCCGGCGGGCCTGGGCGGCGTGGTGGCCGCCAGCGCCATGCTGTTTCAGAAACGGGCGCTGAAGCTGCTCTCGGCGGACCTGGGCGGCCAGACCGTCTGCGTGTGCCCGCTGGGCGGCTACTGCGTGGCGGTGGTCGCCACCTCGCAGGCCAATGTGGGCCGCCTGATTGTGGAACTGCAGCAGCTCCGGGTGGCGGCGTGAAGCGCGCGGCCCGGTGGAGTCTGCTGGCGGCCCTGAGCCTTGGCACAGCGGGCGCGCAGGACCTCAAGGCGTACGCGGCCCTGGCCAGCAACCTGGACGGCGCGGTAACGGCGCGCGCCCAGTCGCCGCAGGCGGCCTTAAACCGGCTGGACGCGGCCCAGAGTGCTTTGGATACCCTGGCCCCCACCCTGCGCAACCAGCAGATTGTGCGCGGCCTAACCGACGCCCTGAGCGGCGCGCGCGGCGCCCTGGCCCGCACGCCCGCCGAACTGGAAGCCCAGGTGCTGCTGGCCCGGGGCCTGATGCGCAAGGCGCTGTACGACCAGACCCTGGCCGCCCTGAGCGCCGCCCCCGACAACAGTGACGCCCAGTTGCAGGTGCTGGCGCGCGAATTTGGCCTGGGGGCGGCCAGCCAGACCCTGGCCCAGGACGCCCGCGCCGGACGACTGGAGCGCACCGCGTGGCAGCTGCAGCGCGCGGCGGCGGCCAAGGTGGTGAGCGCCCTGCAGGCCACCCGCGCCGAGCAGACCACGGCGTCGTACGTGAATCTGGCGCGCGCCACCGGCTGGTTTACCACCGTGCAGGACGCCACTGGGGTGGGCACGCTGCGGGTGTCGCAGTTTGGCGACGCCCTGCGGCAACTGACCGCCGGCGACACCGCCGCGCTGGCCACTTCCTTAAGCACCCTGCGCCAGGGCGCGGCGGCCCTGAACCGCTCGCTGGCCACCCCGCCGGCCAGCAGCGGTGCGGGGACGGGGGGCAGCGGCGGGCAGCCCACCACCTCCCCGGCCCAGGGCACCCCGGCGCCCACCCCCGCACCCACCCCGACCCCGGCACCCCAACCCCGCCCGCAGCCGGCTCCGGCGGCCACAGCCAGCGCGGCGGGCGCCCTGGCCACCGCGTACGCCGAACTGGGCCGCGCCCAGGCGGCGGCTGGCCACGGCGACGCGGCGGCGGCGCGCGAGGCCCTGACCCAGGCTTCGGCGGCGCTGGCGCGCGTGCCCGCCCCGCTGCGCGACAACGCCGCGTTTGCCCAGGTCACGGCGGCCACCGAGCGCGCCCAGGGCCGCAGCGCCCTGCGGGTCAGCGACGTGCAGGCCCTGATTGGCGGGCTGGCGAACGCCGAGCGCCAGCAGGCCGGGCAGGGGGCCAGCGCCCTGGACACCACCTCGCTGGGCATCAGCCGCTGGTTCTCGGGCTGGCTGCGGGTGCTGGTGTTCCTGCTGCTGGCGCTGGCCACCGCCGCGCCGCTGTACCTGCTGAACCTCGCCTTTGGGGGCCGCAACACCTACTGGCGCGCCATCATGACGGGCCTGGCCCTCCTCATGCTGCCGCTGATGCTTGAAGGGGTCTTTGGCTTTCTGGGCGCCCTGGGCGACGTGTTCGGGGCCGGCGCCCTGCGCGGCCTGACCAACCTGACACTGACCCAGAGCGCCTACGCCCTGCCGATCTGGGCCCTGCTGAGCGCGGTGGCCATCGGCCTGATGGCCTTCGGGTTCCGGGGGCTGTGCGAGCAGTTCGGGCTGCTGGGCGCGGGCAGCAGCTCGGCCAAGAACACCACCGTGGAGAGCGCTGCCACCGTTGATTGGGACGAGGAACTCTGATGGCGACCCTCAGCCGACTGCCGGTGAAGATGCTGGGCGATCTGGTCTCGCCCCGCGCGCTGGAACGCATTCTGCAAGACGCCGCCCAGGCGCGCGGCGGCTCGCTGGATACCATTGACCCGGGGATGCTCGAAGACATTCTGAAAAAGGAAGTCTTCAAGCGGCTGCAGCTGAGCGTGCCCGCGCCGCTGGCCAAAAAGCGCGTCTCGGAAGTGCTCAACGAGATCATGAAGTCCACGCAGGAGCGCCTCTTGCCCAACCAGCTCAGCTCCTTGCTGGGGCTGGAAGAGGGTGCGCGGCGCTTCTCGCTGTACTTTGACTGGCCCGAAACCCAGCGCCTGCGCGGCGTGCTCAGCGTGGCCCGCCAGGAAGAAAAAGAGGGCCGCGACATCAGCGCCCTGGTGCAAGAAGGCCAGAACCTGATTGACACCATGGACCGCCGCCTGCAAGAAGGGCTGGTGGAACAGGGCCAGGACCTCGCAGAACTGCGCGCCACCTTCGCCCGGGTGCAGGGCATGGGCGGCAAGGACGTGCGGCGCCTGGACACCCTGATCGGCCAGATTGACGAGGCCCAGAAACAGGGCACGCTGCTGCCCGGCGAGGTGGAGCGCGCGCGCAACCTCACCTTTAACCTGCGCAAGGCCCTGGAATCCTCGGTGGTGCAGACGGTGGAAAACCCGGCTGTGCCCACCTCGGCGACCATTCTGGACCCGGATGCCCAGGCGCGCGTGCTGGCGCTGGAACAGGAACATGCCGCGCAGCAGCTGGCCAGCGTGGAACGCGAATTTACGGCCCTGCTGCAGGCCCGCCCCGACCTGCGCGAGCGCCACGAGGGCCTGCGCGCCCTGCAGGCCCAGGCCAAGCTGACCGAGGACGTGGTGAGCGGCTGGCGCGAGGCCCTGAAAACCGAGCGCGGCGCCCTGCTGCAACTGCAGCGCGAGCAGTTTGCCCGCCTGGAAGCCGAACTGGGCCGGGTGCAGGCGGGGGCCGACACCCGCATTGCCCTGGATTCGGCCCGTCACCTGCTGGACAGCGGCAGCCTCGCCACCGATGAACTGCAGGAACTGCAGGCCATGCACGAGGCCCTGCAGGCCGGCGTGGACGCCCGCGCCCAGCTGGAACTGCAGCGCGAACTGCTGGAAATCGAGCGCTCGGCGCGCAACGTGCCCGGCGCCAGCGCCGAACTGGCGCCCCTGCTGGCCGACGCCCGCGCCCGGCTGGCCCAGGGCGGCAGCGTGGACCCCGCCAGCCTGTGGAGCGTGCTGGAGCGCCGCATGGGCGCCGCCGCCCAGGAACGCGAGGACTTTGACGCCCGCGCCGACCGGGTGGTGCAGGAGTACGACACGGTGCGCCACCTCGCCGGGGAAACCACCCAGCGCCTGGGGCGCCTGGCCGACACCCTGCGCGCCCAGCGCCGCCTGGGGCAACTGAGCGCCCAGGCCCGGGAACGCTACGCCCAGACCCTGGCCGACGCCGAGGCCCTGCTGGCCGAGGCCCACGCCGAATACCGCGCCGCGCAGGAGGTCACCTCGACCTTCGGCCAGGACGCCCTGAGCGGCCTGCTGGACGTGTTCGATTTCGAGGAAAGCACCCCCCCGCTGGCCAGCAACCCGGACCCCACCCTGGCCCCGCCCCCGCCGCCCCCCAGCAGTGGCGGCACCCCCGCATCTATCTTCGACACGCTGCTCTCGGCGCCGGCCACGCCGCCTACGCCGGCACCCGCCCCGGTGGCCAGCGCTGAACCGGCGGAAACCTGGACCCTGGAAGGCGGCCAGATTCGCCAGGGCGCCCAGACCCTCTCGGCGCAGGGCATGGCGGCGCTGCTGGCCCAGGCCACGGCGCTGGGGCTGCACCGCCTGGACATGGGCGACGCCACCCACGTCTGGTCGGCGCGCAGCACGGTGCCCGGCGAGTGGCGCCTGGGCCGCGCCCAGAACTGGACCGAACTGGATGAGCAGGTGGGCGCGTGGCTGGACACCGGGTTGCCGTGACCCTGCCCCTGGCCGTGGGCGAGCGCCGGGTGCTGCGTGGGCTCAGCGAGCAGCACGCGTTCGGCGCCGCCTGGATGGCCCTGGCCCCCGGCACGGTGCTGTTTCTGGAAGGTGAACTGGGCGCCGGCAAGACCAGCTTCTCGCAGGGGCTGGTGGCGGCCCTGGGCTTTGACGGCGCGGTGACCAGCCCCACCTACGCCCTGATGAACCTCTACCCCACCCCGGCGGGGCCAGTGCTGCACGTGGACGCCTACCGCGTGCGTGACGTGGCCGAACTGTACGAGATGGACCTGGACGAGCAGGTGCAGCGCAGCCGCCTAAGCCTGATTGAATGGGGCGAAGGGCTGTACACCGATTACCCGGACGCCCCAGTGCTGCGCCTGGAGCACATGAACGATCCCGAAACGCGGCAGGTGACCCGGATTCGCTAAGCAGCCCATGCTTCCGGGGCACAAATGACTTATTGTCAAGCTTAAGTTCCGGAGGTTACGGCATGTTTGAACACCAGGGTCCGTCCCTGACCAAGAAAGCGGCGCGGCGCGGCCCTGCCCCGGTGCAAGCCCCAGACCTTGCGCCCCACCCAGCGATCAGCGGCGCCCAGGCCCACCTGTGGCGGCCTCAGGCATTGCAGCGGCAAGCGGCTGGGCCCATGCTGCGGGCCTCAGGGTTAGAGCAGCAGGAGGTAACCCGGCTCGCTGTTCAGCGCCAAATCGTCAGTGAGCAGCTGGCCGCCCTGCCCCAGGTAGAGGCTGCACCGATTCAGCGACAGGTCCAGCCAGTGCCGGCCAAGCCCCAAAGCCCCGCCGACTGGGTGACGGTGATGCGCCACCGGGCCGAGCAGGTTGAAGGCAAGTCCCTGGACACGCGGCAATATGCCCAGTTCACGGCGCTGCAACGACAAGTAGCGAATACGCTGGTCCAAGGCTTTCGTGCAGATCGCGGCCCCGCCCAAGCCCGCTACGACACCTACGGCGAGCATTTAGCGACCCTGCAACGCCATGAGATCAGTGCGCCAGTCAGCCGCGTGGTGCTGGGCCTGGTGCCCCCTGGGGAACGCCTAGCCCTTCAGCGAGCCGTGGACACAGCCGTTCAGCGCTACGAGGCTGAGGCGGCCCTATCAGCCACCGCTGCCCACCGCCAGACCCTACAGCGGCAGTTGGCGGAATTGGATGCGGAAGCGACGCAGCCAGTCTTGCAGCGCATTCAAGCCCGACGGGGCGGAGGCAATCCTCTGCCCGAAGCGATTCAACGGCACCTCGAACAAGGGCTCAACCATGACCTGTCCCGTGTTCGTATTCACGATGATGCGGAAGCGGACAGGCTCGCTAAGGGTGTCAATGCCCTGGCCTTCACCACCGGCAGCGACATTTTCTTTCAATCAGGGCGATTCAATCCGAACAGCCAATCTGGCCTGGAATTGCTGGCGCATGAAGTCACCCATACCGTGCAGCAGTCGCAAGGGCGCGTCGGCCCGGGTGTGGACCCCGATGCTGGGCTGGAAGCCGAGGCCCGGACGATGGGCGCCAAGCTCGCCGCCACTCCTATGCCTCAGAAGGCGCGCCCGGTGCAGCGTCAGGTGGCCTCCCCAGCCCCCGCAACCGCCGTACAACGCTGGGGCCTGGGCGACCTGAAAAAGCTGGCCGGCTCTGCCCGGGACAAGTTGAAGAGTGCGGTCGGCACCGTGCAGAAAGCCGCCCAGCAGCGGATTCAAAAGACCGTGGCCCGCGTGCAGAAAGCAGCGGCCCCGGCAATCAAGGCGGCGCGCGAGGCGGCCAGTCAGACCCTAAAGCAGGCCCAGGCGCTGCGGGCCAGGGTCCGCACCCAGATCCAGGCGGCAGGCAAGACCGCCCGCGAATACGGGCGCAAAACCCTGCAAACGGTCAAGGATAAGGGGCAACAGGCGGTACAAAGCGCCAGAGACAAGGCCGCGCAGCTGCGTGTCCAGGCCCACCAGCTGGCCGTCCGCGCCGCTTCCACGGTCGTGCAGGTGCAGACCAAGCTGAAAGACAAAGCGCGGATCATCTCGGGAACGCTGCGCCAAGCGGCGTCGATAGCGGCGCTCAACCTGCGGGACAAGGCCACCGCGGCCCGCACCAAGCTCAAGACGGCCGCCACGGGGCTGCTGAACAACGTCAAGACCCGTGCCCAGAACGCTTGGACGCAGGCCAAAGCGGCCGGGCAGCAGGTCCGCCAACGTCTGACCGCAGCGGCAGCGAGCGCGAAAACCAAGATTGCCGCGCTGGCCAAGACCGCTGCCACCAAGGCCCAGAGCTTGAAACGCCGCATTGGCGCCAAAGCCACCCGCGCGCTGCGCACGGCCAAGGGTGGGCTGGGCAAGTTCCTGAAAAACCGTCCCGCCACCGCGCTGCTCCTGGGCACCGGCGCGGCCTTCACCGCCTTCCAGGCCATCAAGAAAGGCGGCGTGAAGGGCCTTGTCAACGCGGTCAAGGGCAATGCCTCCGAAGCGTGGAAATGGGCCACCTCCACCGAGGGCAAGGCCACCCTGGCGCGTCTGGCCGTGACCGTGGGGGTCACCGTCGGCGCCGCAGCCCTCACGGGCCTGACCGGGGGCCTGGCCGCGCCGCTGCTGATCATGGCAGCGGGGAGCGCCGGGGGCGGGGCGCTGGGGCGTCTGGCCCAGAATGCGGTACTGCGCACCGACGACAAATACAAAGACAAGGTTGGCCTGATGCAGGGCGTGCTGGATCCCAAGGCGATGGCTTTTGACGCTGCGCTGGGCGTGGTGATGGGCCCAGGCGCCGCACTGGCAGGCGGGCTGGTCAAAGGCGCCGCTGGCAACCTGGGCCGCTACGCACTCCGGCCAATGGGCAAAGGGCTGGTCCAGGGGGCGCGGCGTGTGATTGGTGGACGCCTTGGATCGCAAACAGCTTCGCGCGCGGCATTGGGGACTCAGCAAAGCGTCGGACGTCAAGCCATGATGAATCGCGTCCAACTGCTTTGGAAGGATATGAAGCAGTACAACTCTAAACTGGCTAAAGAAACCTGGGACGAGATGAAACAGAGCCTGTACGGCAGTGCGGGCGTGGCAGGAAAAGCTGCCAAAGATACGAAACTGTTGTTGGGAGGGCGCAAGGCCCTCAAAGCCAAGCAATTCGACATTGCGCGTGACCGGGTGTCGGTGATGGACCACCGCGAGGTTCTGACCCTGGCCTCCAAGTTGAAGCTCCCCAGCCACTTCAGCCAAAGTAGATTGAGGGAGCTCGTGGCACAGGGCCTGGTCAAAACGAACCACCAACTGGTGGCGCGGCCCATTGCACAGCAGGCCCTCAAAGCCGCGCGTGGAAGATTTGGCGCCGATCTCAAACGGGCGGCCTTTGGTGCCCCTAAACGCCGTGGGGAAACGATGGCCCGCAGACTCCTGCGCGGCGCGGGCAATCTACTCACCTTCGGCCCCCGGGCCACCTACCGCACCATGCTGGAAAAGGACGCGGGGTGGAGCAAGGCGATTCGTGAAGGGGTAGGCACGGGGCACATGATCGGCTCTATGAGCAATGAAGCGGTAAAGGGAGCGGTGCTGGCCGCAAAAACCGAGATGGTCAAACCTGACGGGCAGCAGGAACCAATCAACGGCCTAAAGCTGGCCCGAGATTCATTCCTCAACGCCCTGGGCTTCAATCCGGATTACCTGAGTGAAAAGGCGATTGGCGCCGCCGCCACAGATGCGGCCAAATCGGCGAATAGTTCTGTTGGAGCAGCTGGCATGAACGACCCCTTGCAGCTTGAGGACGCGCCAAAGGTCGCCGGACCCTGAATTATGTTTCGACTGAAAAAACATACTGCTCAAGAGGGATTTTCAGGTTCTGCTTTCGAGACAGCGCTCACCTATTGCCAGCGTAATGAGACCTTGCACCAGTTGAATAACGATCAATTCGCTGTGGAGTTGGGAGGTCATTCTGTTTTCGTGAGACGTGCCAATAATGACGCTTGGCTTGAAGCAGATTCATCCTTCCAGATTGATCAGACCAACAGCGCTTCAGCAGATGTTTACTCACAGATTGCAAAAATGCAGTTTGACCATATGACCCTTATCCTTGACAGACACGAGGGCAAGGGCGTCGTAAGGTTCAGCCAACTGATGCGCTACCAAGGGCAGCCAGAGAAACACATTTTTAACATGCTTTCTGCCTTTGATTATTTTCTCAACCGCTCCGAGGAACGTAATTATCCAACGCGCGACTTCCTGTTTTTTTGCGATGGCAAAAAGTTTACCAACGCCACAGATGCGCTTCTTTTCTATTTCAAAACTGTGCGACGTTGCAGAATCGTGGATCGTGAAAGGGGTTATGTGGCCTTCGACGTAGGGGGAGCCACCATCGTCGTCAGCCTGATCACGCTGCCCCACGAATTCATCCTTAGGTGCGCCTTCTCCGACTTTGAAAAGCTCATTCAAAAAGATAAGAATGCCCTCACCCCTCATTACTTCGCTGCCGCATACCGCAAGCCGCCCCTGCATACCGCTTCGTACTGCTTTGAAAACGGCATCTCTGAACTCGCCATTTCCGGCACGCTCACCGCAGGCACCGAGGCGCGGCCTATCTTCACCGCCACCCTCAGCGCGCTGTATCAGGTCCTTCTGGACAGTACCGAACGCATCAAGATGAACCCTGACCTGCTGACCGGCAAGCAACAACTGCACTCGGAAGAAGAGTCCATTCAACAGGCCAAGAAGTACGAAGGCGACAAGACCGGCGGCGTGGAATTTCTTTCTGACGCCTGATCCCCACCCTCCACAGGAGACCCCATGACCCAGACCATCAAATTTGGCCGTCAGGCCACCCAACGCCCGCCCTTCGAGATCAATGGCCTCTCGTTTTCCTCGTTGCCCCTCTCGCTGGCAGAAGAACGTGACCTGGCCTCGGCTGGCCAGGACGCCGAGAGCGATGACGCCGTGATGGACGCCCTGCTGGAAAAACTGGCCGACCTGCTAAACACCCGCGCCCAGGGCCAGCCCGTGACCGTGGCGTGGCTGATGGAGCACCTGACCCCAGGTGACCTCGAAGGCATCGTGGCCCATCTGCGCGGCGAAGACACCGAATAACCGCACGAGTAGGCGGCGGGAGGACCCCCCTCCTCCCGCCTTCGCCATTCCTTGAGAAATCCGCCCCGCTGGCGCCCGCTGTCAGAATGCAGCTCATGTGGACGCTGGTGCTCAACTGCGGCTCAAGCAGCGTGAAGTTTGCCCTGCTCAATCTGGACGATGATCGCGTGGGCCTCTCCGGGCTGGCCGAGCGGCTGGGGTCGGCGGGGGCCTCGGCGCGGCTGGACATAGGGGGCGAGCGGCGCACCGTGGACCTGGGGGGCGGCAGCTACGCCGAAGCCTTTGCGGTGCTGGCCGGGGCGCTGGACGACCTGGGCGTGCGGGCGCAGGTGGACGCGGTGGGCCACCGCGTGGTGCACGGCGGCGAGCGCTTTCACGCCCCAGTGCGCCTGACGGACGAGGTGCTGGGCGAGATCCGCGCCTGCGTGCCGCTGGCGCCGCTGCACAACCCCGCCAACATCGCCGGGATCGAGGCGGCGCAGGCGGCCTTTCCCGACGCGGCCCATGTGGCGGTCTTCGACACCGCCTTTCACCAGACCATGCCGGAAGTGGCCTACCGCTACCCGGTGCCCGGCGAGTGGTACCGCCAACACGGGGTGCGCCGCTACGGCTTTCACGGCACCAGCCACGCCTACGTGGCCGCCCGCGGCGCGCAAGCGCTGGGCCGCCCGCTGACCGAACTGAACCTCGTCACCGCCCACCTGGGCAACGGCTGCAGCGTGTGTGCCGTGGCGGGTGGGCGCAGCGTGGACACCAGCATGGGCCTGACGCCTCTGGAAGGGCTGGTCATGGGCACCCGCAGCGGCGACGTGGACCCGGGCCTGCACGACTTCGTGGCGCGGCAGGCGGGCCTGAGCCTCTCGGAAGTCACCTCGGCCCTGAACAAGGAGAGCGGTCTGCTGGGGCTCTCGGGCCTCAGCAACGACATGCGCGAACTGGAAGAGGCCGCCGGGCGGGGGCACGTAGGCGCGCGGCTGGCGCTGGACGTGTTCGTGTACCGGCTGGCCAAGCAGATGGCCGGCATGGCGGTGGCCCTGGGCCGGGTGGACGCCCTGGTGTTCACCGGCGGAATTGGGGAGAACAGCGCGTCTGTCCGTGCAGCGGTGCTGGCGCGCCTGGGGGTGCTGGGCGCGGCGGCGGACGAGGCGGCCAACCGGGCGGCGGTACGGGGGCAACCGGGCCTGATTAGTCCGCCAGGGGCGCTGCCGGCGCTGGTGGTCAACACGGACGAGGAACGCATGATCGCCGAGCAGACCCGCGCCCTGCTGGCCGAGGAGACCGCATGAAAACCCTGTTTGTGGCGCCCACCCGCAACGGTGTGGGCCTGACCAGCACCGCCCTGGGCCTCACCCGCGCGCTGGAACGCCAGGGGCTGAAGGTGGCGTTTCTCAAACCGATTGCCCAGACGCATGAGGCGCGCACCGACGACAGCGTGCACTTTGCCCGCACCCTGGCGCACCTGAATACCCCCGAACCCATTGCCCTGGCCCTGGCCGAAGAACAGCTGAGCCACGGCGCGGAAGAAGACCTGATGGAAAGCGTGGTGGCCCTGGCCCGCGAGGCCACGGCAGGCGGCGCCGACGTGCTGGTGGCCGAGGGGCTGGCGCTGACCGAGCGCAACACCTACGCCTCGGCGCTGAACGCCAGCCTTGCGCGCAACCTGGAAGCCGACACGGTGCTGGTGTCCAGCCTCGCCGGGGTGGGTGCGGGCGAACTGGCCGACGAACTGGAAATCACCGCGCAGGGCTACCGCCGCAGCGACGGCAGCGGCCTGAGCGGCTACGTGCTGAACTTTGCGCCGCCCGCGCTGGACTACGGCACCCTGATGGCCGAATTGCGCTCCCGCAGCCGCGTGCTGGCCAGCGGGGAACTGCCGCTGCTGGGCGTGGTGTCCAGTTCGGCCGACCTCACGGCCCCGCGCACCCTGGATGTGGCCCGGCACCTGCAGGCCGAGGTGGTCAACGAAGGCGAGGCCACCCTGCGCCGCGTGACCAGCACCGTGGTCACGGCGCGCACGGTGCCCAAGATGGCGCACCTGTTCGTGCCCGGCGCGCTGGTGGTCACGCCCGGGGACCGCGAGGACGTGATCATGGCCGCCGCCCTGTCGCACCTCAGCGGGGTGCCGCTGGCGGGGCTGATGTTCACCTCGGGCAGCGCCCCCGAGGCGTCCATTGACCGGCTGTGCCGCGCGGCGCTGGGCAGCACCCTGCCGGTGCTGCGGGTGGAGACGAACTCGTTTCAGACCGCTTCTCGCCTCTCGCGGCTGGACGCCCGGGTGCCGCACGACGACCTGAGCCGCATGGAACGCATTCTGGACTTCATGGCCGACCGCCTGGACACCGTGCCGCTGGGCACCCGCCTGCGCGCACCCATCAGCAGCGGCGAGCGGCGCCTGCCGCCGAGCGCCTTTCGCTACGAGCTGATTCAGAAGGCGCGCGCCGCCGGCAAACGCATCGTGCTGCCCGAGGGCGACGAGCCGCGCACGGTCAAGGCCGCCATTCGCTGCACCGAAAAGGGCATTGCCCGCTGTGTGCTGCTGGCCAAGCCAGACCGGGTGCGGCAGGTGGCCGAGGGCCAGGGCCTTGTGCTGCCCGAGGGCCTGGAGATTCTGGACCCGGACACCGTGCGCCACGAGTACGTGGCCCCGATGGTGGAGTTGCGCAAAAGCAAGGGCCTGACCGCCCCGCAGGCCGAGGCACAGCTGGAAGACACTGTGGTGCTGGGCACCATGATGCTGGCGCTGGGCGAGGTGGACGGGCTGGTGTCCGGCGCCATTCACACGACCGCCAACACCGTGCGCCCGGCGCTGCAGCTGATCAAGACCGCGCCGGGGGCCGGGCTGGTGAGTTCAGTATTTTTCATGCTGATGCCCGAACAGGTGCTGGTGTACGGCGACGCCGCCATCAACCCCAACCCGGGCGCCGAGGAACTGGCCGATATCGCCATTCAGAGCGCCGACAGTGCCCGTGCCTTCGGGATTACGCCCCGAGTGGCGATGCTGTCGTATTCCACCGGGGAATCGGGCAGTGGCGAGGACGTGGAGAAGGTCAAGGCCGCCACCGCACTGGTACGCGAGCGCCGCCCCGACATCGTGGTGGACGGCCCCATGCAGTACGACGCCGCCAGCGTGCTGTCGGTGGGCCAGCAGAAGGCGCCGGGCAGCCCGGTGGCCGGGCGCGCCACCGTCTTTATCTTCCCGGACCTGAACACCGGTAACACCACCTACAAGGCCGTGCAGCGCGCCGCCGGGGTGGTGGCGGTGGGCCCCATGCTGCAGGGGTTGCGCAAGCCGGTCAATGACCTCTCGCGCGGCGCGCTGGTGGACGACATCGTGTACACCATCGCCCTGACGGCCATTCAGGCGACGCAGGTGGCGGGGCAGGGATAGAATGAAGCTGTTCGGTAGCTCAGGGGAAGAGCACTCGCTTTGCAAGCGAGGGGTCAGCGGTTCGAGTCCGCTCTGAACGCCGGGGGCCGCCCACCTTGCCAAGGTGACGCGGCCCCCACCTTTTGGGCAAACGAGAGGCGCAGGCGACCCGGGCCCGCTACACTGCAGAGGTCCGGTAGCTCAGGGGAAGAGCATCCGACTGCAGATCGGGTGGCCGGCGGTTCGAGTCCGTCCCGGACAGCGGAGGTGGCCCGTTTTCATAAAGCGGTGTCCACCTCCACCTCTCTTTGACCTATGGACCCCGATCTGACCCCCCTTGACTGGCAAACGGCGCAGCGCGTGTTGAAAGCGGTGTTGCGCGACCCGGCCCTGGCCGATGATCAGCCTGCCTTCCGCACGCTGGTGGCCGGCGTGAATCGCCTGGGGCGCAAGCACGCCCGGCAGGCAGAGGAGACCGCCCAGCGCCTGCCGCCAAAACCGGATGCTGGGCGGCGCTGCTACATGTGCCGGCACCCCTTCGGGCTGGCCGACGCAGGCAATCCGGCCCTGTGCGCTCCGTGCGGTCAGCTGAACCGCCGCAAGCGCCATGCGCGCGCCGACCTGAGTGGCCGCGTGGCCCTGCTGACCGGCGGCCGGGTGAACATTGGGCACGCGGTGGCCCTGCGGCTGCTGCGCAGTGGGGCCCAGGTCATCGTGACCACCCGCTTTCCACAGGACGCGGCGCGGCGGTTTGCCCAGGAGCCGGACGCTGCCGAGTGGCAGGGCCGGCTGACCCTGTACGGCCTGGACCTGCGAGATCTGCGCGCGGTGCAGGCGTTCATAGAGGAACTGGGCCGCACCCAACCCCACCTGGACCTGCTGATCAACAACGCCGCGCAGACCATTGCGCGGCCACCCGGCTTCTACGGCGCGCTGCTGCAGGGGGAGCGGCAGGCCCTGCCCGGCCCCCAGCTGGCCCTGAAGATCGCGTGGCCTGCGCCCAGCCTGCCGGACAGCTCTGGCGCCCCTTCACTGTTCGCCCTGCCCGAGCCCCTGGACCGCCACGGTCACGCCCTGGACCTGCGCCCCCACAACAGCTGGACGGCCCGGCTGGACGAGGTCGAGGCCCGCGAACTGCTGGAGGTGCAGCTGGTGAACACCACCGCGCCCTACCTGCTGTGCAGCGGCCTGCTGCCCCTGCTGCGGCGCTCGCCGTTCGAGCGGCGCTTTGTTGTGAACGTGAGCGCGGTGGAGGGCCAGTTTTCACGGGCCGACAAGAGTGACCGTCACCCCCACACCAACATGGCCAAGGCGGCGCTGAACATGCTGACCCGCACCAGCGGCCCACGGCTGGCGCGCGAGGGAATTTACATGACCAGCGTGGACCCCGGCTGGGTGTCGCACCAGGAGCCGCAGCCCCAGCAGGCGCGCATGGCGGCCCAGGGCTTCCGGCTCCCCCTGGACCTGGACGACGCGGCGGCCCGGCTGTGCGATCCCATGTTCAGCGGTCTGAATGAGCCTGGGCGGCCCCTGGCCGGCGTGTTCCTGAAAGACTACCGGGTGCAGCCCTGGTGACCGTCCCCCGCCACCAGCGGGCCACCCTCAGCGTGACCGAAACCCCAGATGGTGCGGGCTACGTGCTGGACGGCGTGCCCTACGGCCTGCCTGCGCCCCTGCCGCTTGGCGCCGCCGAACTGGCGGCCCGGCACGCGGCGGCGCTGGACTTCCGGGCGCTGGTGCCAGGAGCAAGGGAAGAGGACCGCGCCCGGCAGGCCGCCGCACTGGCCGGGGCCCTGGCGCGGCTGGCGGCTGGGCAGCCCCTGGACACGGCCGCGCGGGCGGCGCTGCAGGCCGATCACCCCCACGCCACTGGCCCCGTGTTGATCCGCACCGATGGCAGCGCCGATAAGCAGAGCGGCTCGCTGAGCCTGGGCTATCTGCTGGGGGACCGCCCCTACGGGGCCGTGCTGCGCGGGGCCCTGGGCCACGAAGGGCTGGCCGAGCGCGAAGCCATCCGCGTGGCCCTGACCCACGCCCGCGCGCTGGGCCACACGGCCTTTCAGGTGCAGAGCGACCACAAGTTCCATGTGCGCCGCTACGACGAGGCCCTGATTCACCGGGGACGGCGCAAATCGCCGTCGCTGGAGCGGCTCGACGCCCTGGTGGACGAACTGGGCCCAGCGGTGACCTTCACCTACACCCCCACCCTGGACACCGACGCCCCACACCGGCTGGCCCTGCACGCCCGCGCCTTGGAGCGGCTCTCGCGCGGGCTGGCGCTCTCGCGGGCGCAGGCCGTGGCGCTGCGCCGGGTGCATTACGCGCTGAAGGCTGGAGGAAAGGGGCTGTACTGACAGGGGAATCCAGGCCGCCCTGGGGCTCCTCTTCAGCGGCGTGAGCGGCAATAAGAGGCCCTCTCTGGCCCACAGGTGGATTTGAGCGGCAGGTTACACGCACTGCGGTTCATCTCAGGCACGTCCAGAGGAGAACTGGATATTCCCCATCTTTGGCGCTCTTCCAACTCCACTCCCGGACAGCCGTCGTTTTGCCTTCTTGCTGCGCCGCTCTGCAATTTCTTCCAGGAGGGAACAAGCCGTCACGCCTTGCGGCATGTATCGGAAGGCCTCTCAGTCCTCAGCCACCGCCACCACCACCTTGCCGCGTACCTCGTCGCCCTCGGCGTAGCGGTGGGCTGCGGCAATGTCCTGCAGTGGGAACACCCGGTCCACTGGCACAGGCAATTCGCCGCTGTCAATCAGGCGGGCCAGAAACGCGAGGTCCAGGCCGCGTTCGGCGGTGTGGATGGTCGCCAGGCGGGGGTGGGGGCCGCGCCGGGGCAGCATGGCGGCTGCGTCGCCCAGGCGGGTGGGCAGCGGGCGGGTGCTGACCAGAACGCCGCGCGGGCCCAGCGCCGGGCGCACCGCCGCAAAGCTCAGGGCCGGCGGCGTGTCCAGCACCACGTCCCAGGGGCCAGCCTGGGTCCAGTCCAGGTCAGCCGGTGCCAGCACCTCGTCGGCACCCAGGGCCTGCACGAAGGCGTGCTTTTCGGAGCGGGCCACGCCAGTCACATGGGCGCCCAGCACGCGGGCCAGCCCCACGGCGAAGGAACCAATGCCGCCCGCCGCGCCGTACACCAGCACCCGGGGCTGAGGACCTGTGCTGTGGGGCTGCAAGCCGCCCTGGGCACGCAGCGCCTGCAGGGCCGTCAGACCGGCCAGGGGGACGGCCGCCGCCTGCACCGCCGACACCGTGGCAGGCGCCCGCGCGGCCCGGCCCTGGCGCACGGTGACATACTCGGCGCTGCCGCCAGCGCGCAGGCCCAGCAGGGCGTACACCCACTCGCCGGGCCGGAAGGCCGTCACACGCGGGCCGCAGGCCACCACCTCGCCGCACACGTCAAAGCCCACAGTCAGGGGCAGTTGCCGCGCGGCCAGTGGACCCAGGCCGCCTGAGCGCAGTGCCAGATCAGTGGCGTTGATGCTGCTGGCCGCCACACGCACCAGCAGTTCGTCGCCCTGGGGGGCGGGCCAGGCCACCTCCTCCACGCGCAGCACCTCGGGGCCCCCGAAGTGGTGCACCCGGGCGGCCCTCACCGGCCCCCCGGGCCCAGGCGCGCCGGGCTACGCACTGACGGCCGGCGCCTGCCGCGAGAAGGTGCCCTGCTCGGCGGCGTCCAGCATGAAGGCGGCCACACTGGCGCGCGGCACACGCGGGCCCGTGCGCCCCACCGGCCCGGAGCGCACGGGCCCGGCTGGCCCATCGGTGAGCATCGGCGCACGCACCACGGTCCAGTCCAGGTCCGAGGTGCTCAGCAGGCGCACATGTTCAGTCGCGTCGCGCAGCACATCGCCCTGCAGCACCTTCAGCAGCGTGCGGAAGAGGTGGTCCACCGGGCCCGGCACGTCCCCAGCGAAGGGCACGCCGGCCCCGGTCAGGCTGACCACCCGGCGCACCCCCGCTTCGGGCATGCGGCGCACCAGCATCTGGGCGGCCTGGGTCATCACGCCGCCCGCATCACCCTTGACCGGGCCCAGCGCGCTGAGCACCGCGTCGGCCCCGCGCAGCACGGCCTGAAGGGCGGCCTCGTCCTGCAGGTGACCCGCCACCACTGTCAGCCCCGGGCGGGAGCCCAATGCTTCGGGGCGGCGGGCCAGCGCCTGCACCTCGTGGCCCCGGGCCAGCGCCCCATCCAGCACCAAACGCCCAGTGCGGCCAGTGGCACCCAGCAGGGCCAGCTTCATCGGCAACCTCGGAGAGGAGAAAGGCTCATGGCCCCACGCTAAAGAACGGCCCCCCAGCAGCGGAAGCAGGGGGAAGGGCGAAAGCCAGTATGGTTTTGGAAACGGTCATGACTTCCCTGAGGGAAGTGGTCTAGGCTGGGCCCATGAAATACGGCCATGCGGTGGTCAGCCGCCCCGAATGCGGCGTGGAACGCACCATGCAGGTGATCGGCGGCAAGTGGACCACCCTGATTCTGCGCGACCTGCTGGGCGGTCGGCGGCGCTTCAGCGACCTGAAACGTACCCTGGGCCGCGTATCGCCCAAAACCCTCACCGAGCGGCTGCGGCAACTCGAAGCCCAGGGCCTCGTGACCCGCACCGTTTACGCCGAGGTGCCGCCCCGGGTGGAATACGCCCTGACCGAGCAGGGCCAGAGCCTGAGCGAGATCATCGCGGCGATGGCCCGCTGGGGCAGCCGCTGGACCCCGCCCGGTGGCCCCGGGGACACAGGCGATCAGCCGGTCAGCGCCGCGCCATGAACCACAGCAGGCCCAGGCCCGCCAGCACTGCGATCAGGTCCGGTGCGTAGGCCGCCACGGCGCCGGGCACCGCGCCGTTCTCGCCCATCACGCGGAACACGCTGTAGGTGGCGTAGTAGGCAAAGGTGAGCAGCAGCGCCCACACCAGCCCCAGGTCGCGCCCGCTGCGGAAGGAATACACCGCCAGCGTCACGGCAAAAAAGGCCAGCGCCAGCGCCGCCAGCGGCCCGGCGAACTTCTGGTGCAGGGCGGTGAAGTCGGCCGGCGCGCTGATGTTCTGCTGGCGGTAGGTCTGCACGCGGGCCCACAGCACCGGCAGGGTGTCGTAGCGCGCCAGTGATCCCTGACCCTGGCCGCCCAGGTCGGTGCCGGTGTCCTGCAGGGGCAATTCGCCGCGCTCGAAACTCAGGATGGTGGAGGGCCGGGGGTCGCCGTTCTGGTAGGTCACGCGCTGGCCCTGGCGCAGTTCCAGCACGTTGGTCCCGGGGCGCAGTCGCCCCGCCTGGGCCGTGATCACTTCACTGGGCAGGGCGCCCTCCACCATCGTCACGATGCGCAGGTCGCGCAGTTCGCCGCCCGGGCGCACCTCGCCCACGCTGATGGCGCGGTTCAGGGTGTCGCGCAGCACCACGTTCTGGCCCAGGCCCAGCACCCGGGGGTTGTCCAGCACGATCTGGCGCTGCACGGCGCGCGCTTCCACCTGGGCGCGCGGCACCAGGCCCTCGCCCAGCGCAAAGGCCAGCAGCGCCACGGCGGCTCCCAGGCCCAGCACCGGGCGGAACAACCGCGACGCCGGAATGCCCGAGGCCACCGCGCTCTTGATCTCGCTGTCGGCCGCCAGCCGCGACAGGCCCAGCAACACGGCGAACATCAGGGCGATGGGCAGGGCGGTGGCGGTGGCCTCGGGGACATTCAGGGCCAGCAGGCGGGCCACCAGCAGCGGGTCGGCGCCCTTGGCCAGCAGTGGGGCAATGACCCCTTCCAGGCCGGCCAGCAGCAGCAGCGTGATCACAGCCGCCACCCCCCCGGCCAGGAACGGAAGAATTTCCGAGAGCACGTACCGTTCAAAGGTCTTCACCGCAGCCTCCAGGCCAGGGCGGCGGCCAGCAGCACAAAGACCAGATTGGGCAGCCACGCCGCCAGGGCGGGCGACAGCGCCCCGGCCCGCGCCAGCCCCGGTACGGTGGTCCACAGCACGTAGAAGCTCACCAGAAACACCAGCACCGCCGCAAAGGCCGCCGCGCGGTTGCGCAGCAGCAGCCCCAGGGCCCCGGCCGCCAGGGCGAACACCACGGCGGTCAATGGGTCGGCCATGCGGCGGACAATCTGAAAGGCCGCCTCGCGCTGATCGGCGGGGAGCACCTGGGGATCGGCGGCGCGCGCGCGCAGTTCGGGGGTGGTGGTCTGCTCGGCCTTGGCGGGTGGGGGGCGCAGGGCGTCGGTCTGGGGCACGGTCAGCGGCTTGCCCAGCGGCTGCGGGTTCTGGCCAGGAACAGCGCGCCAGGGGTTCAGCAGGGTCCAGGTCTGGGCCTTGCTGTCCCAGGTGCCGCTGCTGGCGGTCAGGACCGCGCCCTCCCGCTGCACCATCACGCCCTGCAGCTGCGCGGTGGTGCCGTCGCCCGTGCTGATCACGCTGCCCGCGTAGTACAGGGCGCCGGGCGGGGCATAGGTGTACTTTTTCTGCGTCTGCGGCGGCAGCGGCATGTTGTAGATGTTGAACCAGGTGGCGTCCCAGCGGGCCAGATTGGACGGCACGATGCGGTCGCCGTTCATGTAGGCCAGCGCCGCCACCAGCACGAAGGGCAGCGCCAGCGGCCACACCAGCCGCAGCGGCGCCACCCCCCCGGCGCTGATCGCCTTGAGTTCGCTGTCACGCTGCATCCGCGAAAAGGCCAGCAGAATCGCAAACGGCACTGCCAGCACCAGACTCTTGTTCAGAATCCCCGGGCCGATGCTGAAAAAGGCCAGGGCAGCTTTGTCCAGGGGCGGACGGTACTGGATCAGCTTGGCCACGGTGCCGCTCAGGGCGTCCACCATCTGCAAGGACAGAAAGAGCGCCACGCCCGCCACATACCAGCGGGTGACCTCGGCCAGGACGAGGCGAATCAGGAGGGGCGGCACGTGCCGGATTCTAGCGGGGCTGGATGAGGGAAGGGGCGGCAGGTGGTGGATGGCCGATGGTTTATGGCCGATGGCAAAAGAGAACACCGTGCAGGACCAGGAGGACCAACATGCTGTTTTTCCATCCTTACCGGGGGCTGCAGAGGGTGGAGCGTGACCTGCGTCGCAGACGACATTCCACCCATGCCCCGCTTGACCACTGGCCCGACCACCGGACAAAAGAGAAGGCAGACGGCCGGTGTTCAGCCATCTGCCCTCTGCTTTCCGCCATCGGCCGCCCCTTAGCTCGCCTGGGTCGGAATTGGCGTTTCCCAGCCGGCGCGCTCGCGGCGGGCGACATGCTCGTGAAGCTTCAGGATGGCGTCGTTGCCGTGGGCGCCGCGCTCCTGAATGGCGCGGGTGGTGGCGGTGTCCAGGTAGGCGAGGCGCAGCAGTTCGGTGGCGCTCAGGCCGTCGCGGGTCTGCTTGACCCCGCGCTCGCGGCGGATGGCCGCGCTGTTGGTGCCCAGCACGCTGCGGTTGCTGATGCTGCCCAGCTGCCCGAACACCGGGCCCTCGCCGCCGTGGCGGGCGACCGTGCTCATCAGCTCACGCCGGGCCTGGGTGCTTTCCAGGCGGGCGGCCAGCCAGCGCCGGGCTTCGGGGTCGGGGTTGCGCTCGGCAATCTGGGCCGACAGGCGCACGTCGCCCTGCAGCGCGCGGGTCAGCAGGTCCTGGGCCCGCTTGCGCCAGCGCCGGGCCTGCGGGGTGTCCAGCGTAAAGGCCAGCCGGGTGAAGTCGGGAATAGACAGGGCCAGTTCGGGGCCAGCGCCGTAGTCGCGGGTGTCGGTCTCTACCTTCAGGGTATCCAGGGTGGCCTGGAAGCGGTCATCGGTCAGGCCCAGGTGCTTCAGGGCCGTGGGGGCGTGCAGCAGTCCGTCCGCGCTGATGGGCAGCCGGACGGTGCCAAAGTCAAGGGTCAGCGGAGCGTTCTTCATACTCAGGAGTTTAGCACATTTTCTGCCAAAAACATAATGACTCAGGGTATTTTTTGGGTGAAGCCCAAGGAGAAAACACCGACTGACACGCAAATCTTTTGCGGATATTTTTACGGCCGGTTTGGCTGGACAGCACTCTAAAATGCCCGCGTTTTTTGTCCCCAACAGATCCGGATTCTGTTTTCAAAAGGCGCGCTGCCGTTGCGGACCAGGAGCGCGGCCAGCCCAGACACGCTCATCCGGACTCCCGATCATCCGTTCCAGCCCCTCTGCTCCGCTTCGGTGCGGTCACGCCTCTGGGTCACCGCTTTTTCTGCTCTGCTGCGCCGCTCTGCGCGTCCCTTCAGTCAAGTTCAGCAGTTGGAATGCTGATCAGACCGGCACGGAGAGCACAGGCCCTTCTCTGTGCGACCTGCATCACGCCCCAGGTTTGCAGCGCCATCTCCGGGCCGGCGGCGCGGTCCATGCCGCCGGGCCAGCCTTTTTCAAGGATGGTTTTCGCAAGAAGGCGGCGGTCAAAAGGAAACAAAAAAAACCGCCACTTGGGCGGTGATGTCAAAAACTATAGCGTGGTATGCAGGCCCGGTCAAGCCTATGCGGACGGTGCCACCCGGGCCAGCGCCCGCTGAAACACGTTGAGGGGCCCGGCGCTGTACAGCACCAGCCGCACCTGAAGATCGGGGTGGTCCCACAGGAACGTGGTGATGGCCCGCAGGCTCACCTCGGCGGCCTGATCCAGCGGGTAACCGTAGACCCCGGTGCTGATGGCCGGAAAAGCCACGCTGGCGCAGCCGTGCTGCACGGCCAGTTCCAGGCTGTGGCGGTAGGCGCTGGCGAGCAGATCGGCCTCGCCCGCATGGCCACCGCGCCAGATGGGGCCCACGGCATGAATCACATGCCGCACCCCCTGGTGGGCCAGCCCGAAAGCAGGCGTGATGACGGCTGTGCCGGTGGGCGTGCCCCCGATCTGCCGGATGGCGCGCAGCAGTTCGGGGCCAGCGGCGCGGTGAATGACGCCGTCAACCCCGCCGCCGCCCATCAGTTCCTTGTTCGCGGCGGTTACCACGGCGCAGGTGGTCTGCGCGGCAATATCGCCCTGGATCAGTTCAAGTGGCATAGGGTTCTCCCAGGTCTGGTCGTGCAGAGAAAGGTGGGGCAGCGGGAGCGGCGAACGCTCAGTGGGTGGCCACCTCGTTCAGCTGGGCGTCGGTGAGGGTGTAGCTGCGCAGGGTGTCGGCGCGCACGCGGGCCTCGCGGTCCTCCTCGGTCCATTCGGTTTCGGGACGCTGCCGGGCACGCTCGGCGCGCTGAATGGCGTGCAGGTCATCCACGGCGCGGTCCAGGTCGTCGTTGACCACCACATAGCGGAATTCGTGGGCTTCGCGGATTTCCTCGCGGGCGCGGGCCAGCCGCTTTTCAATGCGCTCGGGGGTCTCGGTGGCGCGGCCTTCCAGGCGGCGGCGCAGTTCCGAGAGGCTGGGCGGCATGATGAAAATCAAGATGGCCTCGTCGCCCATGCGCGCCTTGACCTGCATGGCCCCTTCGACCTCAATTTCCAGAATCACGTCCTGCCCACGCGAGAGCGCCGCCTCAATGGGCTCAATGGGCGTGCCGTAGCGGTTGCCCACAAAGGCGGCGTGTTCGAGAAACCCGCCCTGCTGCGCTTTCGTCTCGAAGTCGTCAGCAGACACAAAGATGTAATGCACGCCGTGTTCCTCGCCGGGGCGGGCCTCGCGGGTGGTCCAGGAGGTGCTGTAAAATACCTCCTGGCCGGCCAGCCAGCGCTCGCGCAGGGTGCCCTTGCCCACGCCGGACGCGCCCGTCATCACGAGCAGCAGCCCCCGGCGCGGCGGAGTGCGGAGGGGCATATCGGAAAAAGGGCCAGCCGTCATCCCGCCACCATAGCGAATGCCGGCGGCCCAGGAGAACAGGCCAGAAAATAGGCGAGAAAACAGGCGGCCTCCGCAAGGGAAGGCCGCCGCACAACAGGGAGGGGGCTTTGGGGAGCGCTGGCTGGTTCATGAAGCCCTTGGCATTCCCCCACGCCCAAGGCCCACCACACGCCTGCCCATCTTGTTTGAATGAAATCGCCCTGATTCACGATTTCAAGCGAAGTGATCTGCCTGCTCTTACTTCTTCTTGCCTTTGCTGGTGCTGGCCTTGGAACGGCTCTTGCCCAGGGCCTGCCCTTTTTCATAGCTGGCCTGCATCTTGCGCCGGGTTTCTTCGGCCATCGTTTTGAAATCCACCAGGCCCGCTTCAATGGCTTCCACGCTGGGCTTTACGTTGCCGCCGCGGCGGGCCGAAGCCAGCGCGCGGTTGGTTTCGTCAAACCACTCGTCGAAGGCTTTGGTCTGTTCAAACAGCATCTCGCGCGTGTCGCGCTCGTAGGTGCCCTCACTGCCGCGCCGGCTGAACTGCTTGGGCATGGTGAAGCGCTCAGGCATGTACGCCGCATCGAATTTACCCTGACGCACCGCTTCACGAAACAATTTGATAAACGTATCGCTGCGCTGGGGGTTGCTGAGTTCCTGCACCTGTTCACTGAGTTTTTTGTAAGCCATCTTGGACGCCTCCTTTTCAGGAGTATGCCGGCCCGCCCTCTTTCTTGTAAAGGCAGGGCTTTTCTATATGGTTTGAGACGCCGAAAAATAGTAGGCCAGGAAGCAGTGGGGAACACGATGAACAGCTTGTTTCTGAGCACTGCGATGACCACGCGCTGCACCCTTGATCAGGCTGTTGTCAGTCGTCACTCGTCATGGCTTTTCGTTTCTCGTTTTGAGTTCAGAAGAGGGGAATGACGCTCGCAGTGGGTCTGGGCGCCGCCCGCTTATTCAGCCAGCCTCTGGGCAAAGACCAGCGCGCGTGAGCGCATCTTCGACACACTTTCGCCAACATTCATCAAGGTCCTCTTCTTGCTGACATGGCACCTCCAGAACTTGAACACCTGAGCCGAGACCGACATCCACAAAACATAAAAAAGAGCGGCGCCACGTGGGCGCCGCTGCGGCCAAATACAGGCTTTACAGGCCGCCTTTCAAGGTCGTGGCCACCTTGAAACGCACCTTCTTCCCGGCCGGAATGGTGATGCGCTCGGAGGTGCCGGGGCGCACGCCGCTGCGCTCGGCGGTCTGGGCCACACTCAGGGTGCCCAGGCCGGGCAGGCCCACGCTCTGGCCCGAACGCAGCGCCGAGACCACGCAGTCAAGCATCGTCGCCACCGCGTCGCCCGCCTGCTTCTTGTTCAGCGAGGTGCGCTCGGCCACCATGTCAATAATCTGGGTTTTGGCGATCTTGCCGCCGTCCCCGCCGCGCGAGGCGTTCTCGCCCCGTGACGAGCCGGCGCTCCCCCGGCGGTCGGCGCTGCCGCTCCGGGCGGCACTGCGGGCGGGCTGCTTCGCGGCGGACTTGGTGCTCTTGGTCATGGGAAGAACCTCCGAGAACTGAAGTCGAGCTGGATTGTCGGCTCAGGCGCACAGTAACACACCCGCACGGCGCGTCAAGCCGCCCTGGACGGGGTCTTTAGGGGGGATGAAGGGGGGATTGGTCCACCAGCTGGCCACCGGGTCAGCCACGGGGCCGCCGACCTGGCCGCGGCTCAGGGCGCGCGGCCCTGCCCCTGGGGCGCCCCCAGGCGCAGCACCCGGGTGTGGCCGCTCAGGGCGTCATAGGTCCACAGGCGCCCGCGCAGGGGCTCGCCCACCCCGCCCAGCACCTTCAGGGCCTCGGTCGCCATCAGGGCGCCCACCACGCCGGGGACCGGGCCCAGCACCCCCGCCTCATCGCAGGAGGCCGCGCCCCCGGGTTCGGGGAACACGTCGCGCAGGCCCAGGGCCGGGCCAAACACGCTGACCATGCCGCTGGTGCCGCTGGCGGCGCCCCACACCCATTCGCGCCCCAGGGCCGTGCAGGCATCGGCCAGGCGGTAGCGGGTCTCGAAGTTGTCGGTGGCGTCAATGAGCAGCGTGGCGCCCGCCAGCAGCTCTGGCAGGTTCTGGTCATCCACAGGCGGCGCCGCGCGCACCCGCACATGGGGATTAAGCTGCTGGGCGCGGGCAGCAGCGCGCTCGGCCTTGGGGTGGCCCACATCCGGGGTGGTGTACAGACTCTGGCGGTGCAGGTTGCTGAGGTCCACGGTGTCGCCCTCGGCAATCACCAGTTCGCCCACCCCGGCGCCGGCCAGCGCCGCAATGACCGGGCTGCCCAGGCCACCGGCCCCCACCACGACCACCCGCGCGGCCCCCACGCGGGCCTGCGCCCCCGCCTCCTGCCATTCCGGCACCAGCAGCGCGCGGCTGTAGCGGCGCAGTTCGGCGCGGCTGAGGGATGGGGCAGAGGTCACGCCCCGAGTGTAGAGAGTGACACGGCCACCTGGCAAAAAGCAGGTAGCGGCCACTGTATGGGCACCCGCAACCGCGACTGAGAAGACTAACGAGGCGGGGCCCAGGGCGCGCGAAAAGCTTCCGCCTTTGCAGACATCTCATACAGGCTGTCGTCTGTCGGCGTGGCGGGCAGCATTAGGTTGGGCTTGTCTGGCGCGCCGCCTTTCGGCCTTCAGCCGCGTCACCCGGCGTGCGCTCCAGACCCAGGCGGAGCACATCGGCAGCGCGGCGCAGGTCGCACTCCACCTCGGCCCGGACCTGCGCGCCGTCGTCCAGATACAGGTGACGGCGCAGGCTGTGAAAATAGACAGTCCACAGGCCACTGAGGGCCGCCGCCGTGATCAGAACCTCGGGATCCTCGGGTGCGGCGCCCGTTCGTTCGGCCAGGGCCAGGGCCGCTGCATCGCAGAGCCGATCTAGGGCGCGGCGCTGGTGGGCCATCAGGGACGGCGCTGTACGGATCAGGTCGCTGTACCGCCGCACTTGCGCCAGAGAGGGGGCCCCCGAGGTCCCAGAGGCTGTCAGAAAACTTAGTTCTGTTCCCAGCACTGCCAATGCCGCCGCCACGGGTGTCAGTGCTGGGTCGGTCAGTTTGCGGCGAAGTGCCTGGGCCATGTCATCCCAGCGGTCAGACAGCAGCGATTCCTTAGTGGGGAAATGATTGAAGACGGTCTTTTCCGTGACGCCGCAGGCACGCGCCACATCCGCCACACGCACAGCATCGAAGCCGCGTTCCAGAAACATCTGGGTGGCCACATCGGACAGCTGCTGGCGCAGCTCCTGCTGTCGGCGCTGCCTCAGGGACAGCGGCGCGGCGCCCGGCTCAGCCGCCGTCGGGGCGTCAGGCGAGGTGGGCAGGTTCACCCCCTGAGTCTACCCCTGGGAGCCGCGCGCCCGCAGGGCGAGGAGACCACGACGTGATGACGTGTGTGGGCAGGCACGCGATCTGCGTATCACTGATTACATTGGCTAAATAATTTATAGTTACTATAAAAATTGCAGATGGTTCTTCTCCGTCTTCCTGTCTGCCAAAAGGAGCCTGTTCATGGCTGAGCCTCTCGTTCTGGTGAACCTCTTCACCCTGCCCACTGTGGCAGTCGACGGTTTTGTGGCAGGCTGGCCTGCCAGCACCGCCTTACTTGGGCAGGCGCCCGGGTTTCGCGGCACCCGTCTGCACCGCGCGGTGTCGCCCAGAGCCCTTTATCCGATTGTCAATGTGGCCCACTGGGACAGCGCCGAGCAGTGGGAGGCGGCCTTAAGCGGCTTTCGGCCCACAGCTGAGCGCCAGCGTCAGGCCCAGACTGGCGGCTTCAACGCTGAGCCTGCCCTGTACCGGGTGGGCTCTGGTGTGTCAGAGCCGCACTCTGCTCACAGCGGCTTAGTCGAGCCACTGACCATGATTCATCCACTCACCCTGTCCGCCGGGGAGGCTGACGTGTTTGAGGAGGACTGGGCCGCCCACGTCGCCGCGCACCCCCAACCCCCAGGCTTGCGGAGCGCCTGGCTGCACCGCGCTGTCTCGCCGGGCAATCCCCGCCAAATCGTCATTATTGCGCACTGGGACAGCGCCGAGCAGTGGCAAGCGGGCAGGCCACTGTGGCCCCCAGTGGGCGGCCAGAACCCAACGCAGGCGGCGCCCCAGCCCACGCTGTACCGCGTGGTCGCCGTGACCCCTGATCCTCTGGCTGTACGCCCAGGAGGCCCCCAATGAGCCAGCACGTGATTGTCAAGGACTATCCGTATCCCCGGCCCCTGGTCTGGGCCGCGTTGACCGACCCGCAACTCGTGCCGCTGTGGACCTCGGCCGGCCAGGGCGGCCGACCCGAGGGCTTCGTGCCGAAGGCGGGCACTCGGTTTCGCTTTGTGGGCAAGCCGTTTCCCGGATGGGACGGGATCGTGCTGTGCGAGGTGCTGGACGCCCAGGCTCCTTCCCTACTGCGCTACACCTGGCGCAATAAGGTCGGTGACAGCCCCAGCCTCGTCACCAACCGCCTGGAGGAGGTACCCGGCGGCACTCGCCTGACCTGGTCGCACACCGGTTTTAGAGGCGCCGAAGGCTTCATCATGGCCCGGCTGCTGGGCAGCGTTCGCCGCAAAATGCTGTCCCGGGGGCTGCCAGCTGTCCTGAACGACCTGGACGCCGGTGAGCATCTTCAGCCGGGCGGCGCCCTGCACCCCGGGGCCTAGGGCAGGAGGGCCCAAGAGTGTCTGGGCAAGCCCCAGTCCCTTTGGAACGGCACCGAGTGGTCAGCCTCACGTCTGGCAGGGCCTGTTCGGCTGTGCGAGGCCGCTTTCAACGAAGCAGCTGTGCGTCTCAACAGAGGAAGTGACCAGAGACGATTTTCCACCGTGCCTAGAGTGCGAACGGGGCCCTGGTTCGTCGGGAAAAACGTGTCTCACCTGGAGCCAGCCCCGGAAGCACTTCTCAGGCGGGAGCGGAAGAGCAGCGTACCCTGTCGGCTCTCGCTGCTGCCGCCAAGCACGCCCCGATACAATGCCCTGCGTATGCCCCCGTCCGCCGCGCCTGTCCTTGCCGCTCTCGCCGCGTACCTGCTGGGGTCCCTGGTGGCCGGGGTGCTGTACTCGCGGGCCCAGGGCGCCGACATCCGGGACCGGGACCTGCCCGGCGGCAGCGGCACCTTCCGGCAGTATGGCCGCCGGGCCGCCGTACTGGTGACCGCGCTGGACATCGCCAAGGGTGCTCTGGCCGCCCTGCTGGCGCGGGCGCTGGCCCCAGAATGGGGCTGGCTGGCCATGGGGGCCGTGGTGGCGGGCCACTGCTATCCCCTCTTTTTCGGCTTCCGGGGCGGCGGGGGCATTGCGCCGCTGCTGGGCGCGCTTCTGGTGCTGGCCCCGGTAACCCTGCTGGGCACCCTGGGCACGGCGCTGCTGTTTATCCCCCTGTACCGCGCCACGCTGCAGCGCCGCGTGGGCCTGAACGCGGTGCCGGCCGCCACGGTGGTGGCCCTGCCGGTGGGCCTGCTGCTGGCCACCCGGTACGGCGGCCTGGGCGAACTGCTGGCCGGCGGCGTGGTAATGGCCGTACGCAGCGCGCACCTGCTGGCCCGCCCCGGGCGCCCGGAGGGCGCGTGATACGGATTCCGTTCATTTCCGTAACATCCAGAAAAGAACTGGATGTTTCTCCAATTCCCGGAAATCCGTACCCTTTCCTTCTCCCTCCGGTCGGAAAAATTCCGTCAGGCGTGACAGAATTTTTCGGAAGCCGCATGAGGCGCGCACCCAGCCCTGGGGGGCTAGCGCGCGCAGGCCTGCTGCTGGCCCTGCTGACGGGCACCGCCCAGGCCACGGCCACGCTGAACGGCCGCACGCTAATAGTAGAGCCGGACGGCACCGGCACCCGCTGGCAGCGCACCTTTCCGGCCTCGTGGGGCCCCCTGACCGGGCCGCTGGAACTGGACGGGCGCCTGCTGCTGGGCGCCGGGCCCGCCGTGTACGAACTGGGGGCAGGCGGCGTGGCCGCCGCCCGCGCCGACCTGAGCGGCGTGGTGACCTCGCTGGACGCCTCGGGCGGCGTGGTGCGCGTGAGCACCGAACTGAACGGCCTGACCGAGCGCTTTACCCTGGACCCCGCCAGCGGCCTGACCGTGCAGGAGCGGGTGGTGCCCCCACCCGTGCCGCAGATCACCGGCTGGCTGGCGCGCGCCGCCGACACCACCCCCGCCGCCGAGGTGGCGCGCGCCGCTGCCCTGGACCCGCTGAACCCCTTCCTGGCGGTGCGCGAGGCCAGCGCCCGGCGGGCCGATCCCTACGCCGCCCTGAGCGCCGTGCGCCGCGCCCTGGGGGGCAATCTGCCCTTTCCCGCCTGGGTGGCGCTGGCCGCGCGGCTGGACAGCGCGGGTTTTCCCTCGGCGGCCGACCTGGCCCTGGACCGCGCCCGGCGCGACGCGGCGGCGCGCGGCTTTGACCCGGCGGTGAGCGTCAGCCGGGAGGCGCTGAAGGCCTACGGCGACCCAGCGGGTTACGTGAGCACCCTGCTGGACCAGCGGCGACTGGCCCGCGCCGGGGTGTGGATGGCCTACCTGCGCGAACTGCACCCCCGCTTTGAAGGCGGCGAGGCGCTCTACGCCCGCTACGCCCAGGCCCTGGAGCAGCAGGGCCGCGAGGGCGAGGCGGGCGAGTGGCGGCAGTTCTCGCGCTCGCTGCGCGCCGGCACCCTGTACAACCTGGGCCCCGAGGGCCTGCGCGAGGTGCGTGACGCCGCCCGGCTGGCCATGCTGGGCCTGGGCGCGGCCCTCCTCTCGGGGCTGCTGGCCCTGGCGGTGCGCGCGTGGCGGCCCCAGGCCCAGGACACGCGGGCGCTGGGGGGCCGCTACCGCTCGTGGCTGCGCCATCCGCTGTCGCGCGCGCGTCGGGTGTTCGTGGCCTACGCCACCCCCGGCGAGCGCCTCACGCTGTTTTTGCTGGCGCTGAGCCTGCTGGTGGTCACGGGCGGGCTGCACTGGGCCAATCTGGCGGGCGCGGGGCTGCGCTCGCCCGCGCTGGCCAGCGGCACCTACGGCGGCGGCTGGGGCGGCGCGCAGCTGTCCGCGCTGGCCCTGCGCCCCGGCGCCGACGCCGCGCTGCTCTCGGGCCTGAGCGCGCAGCTTGACGGCGAGGACGCCCAGGCCAGAGAGCGCTACGCCGCTGCCGACACCGACCCCTGCGTGCGCAACAACCTGGGCGTGATTGCCCAGACGCGCGGCGACGAGCCTCAGGCGCGCGAACTCTACCGCGCGGCCCTGTCGGCCCGGCCTGATCTGGAAGCAGCGGCCTTTAACCTGGGCCTGAACCCCGGCACCCCCGAAGCCGCCTTTCAGCGCACCTACCGCCCCGGGGCGCCCCGGCTGTGCTACCCCGACCAGCGCCGCCTGACCCGCGCCGTGACCGGCGACCTGAGCGTGACGCTGCGCGGCGCCCTGCGCGAGCCGCTGTCGGTGCTGGACCCGTCGGGCGGGGGCTCGCCGCGCCTGGGGCTGGCGCTGCTGGGTTCGGGGCTGCTGGCCGCGCTGCTGGCGCTGGCGCTGCTGCTGCCGGCCTCGGCGGTGGCCCTGGCGCAGGCGCGGCCCCTGGCCTACCGCGCGCTGGCGCTGCTGCTGCCGGGCTCGGCCCTGCTGGACAGCCCCTGGGGCAGCATGCTGCTGCTGGCCTGGGGCGCGCTGATTGCGGCGCTGTTTCCGGCCACCGGGCTGGTCACGGTGCCTTTCTTGCCGGTGCTGGGCCAGGAGGGCACGCGCGCGGTCCTGGTGGCGGGGCTGGTGCTGGTGTACGCCCTGAACCTGCTGGCCTTTATTGCCGCCGAACTGCGCCACGCCCGCCGCCTGCGGCGCGAAGCGAGCGGCGCATGAGGCTGGTGGTGGGGGTCTCGGGCGGCAGCGGCATGCCGTATGCCCTCTCGGCACTGCAGGCCCTGCGCGCCCTGAACGTGGAGACGCACCTCGTGGTGAGCAGCGGCGCCAAACGGGTGATGACCGCCGAGGGCGCTGGGCCCCAGCTGCCCGACCTCGTGGCCCAGGCGGCCCAGGTGCACGAGGACCGCGACCTGGCCGCCAGCGTGGCCAGCGGCTCCTTTCGCACCGACGGCATGCTGCTCATTCCCTGCAGCGCGGGCACCCTGGCCAAAGTCGCGCATGGCTTTGCCGACACGCTGCTCACCCGCGCGGCGCACGTCACCCTGAAAGAGCGCCGCCCCCTGGTGCTGGTGGTGCGCGAGGACCCGCTGCCCCGCCCCATGCTGGTGAACCTGCTGGCCGCGCACGACGCGGGCGCCACCGTGATGACCGCCAGCCCCGGCTTCTACCACGCGCCGCAGGATGTGGACGAACTGCTGCATTTCGTGACCGCGCGGGTGCTGGACCAGTTCAGGCTGGACGTGCCCGGCTTTCGCCGCTGGCGCGAGGACGACCCAGGACCGGCCCGGTGAAGGTCGCCGCCCTGATTCCCGCCGCCGGCAGCGGCACCCGGCTGGGCCTGGGCCCCAAGGCCTTCGTGGAGGTGGCCGGGCGCTCGCTGCTGGCCCGCAGCGTGGCCGCGCTGGCGCCCCATGTGAACGAAGTGCTGGTGGCGCTGCCGGAGGACCACGCCCTGCCCCCAGGGGTGCCTGCGCGCGCCATCAGCGGCGGCGCCACCCGGCAGGCCACCGTTCACGCCCTGCTGGGGGCCACCGACGCGGAAGTGGTGCTTATCCACGACGCCGCGCGGCCCTTCGTGCCGGCCGCCGTGATCCACGCACTGCGCGGCGCCGCCGACACCCAGGGCGCCGCCACCGCCGCTCTGCCAGTGGCCGACACGCTGGTGCAGGCCGGAGAGGGGGCCCAGCACTGGGGCCAGCTCGTGCCGCGTGAGGGCCTGTGGGCGGTGCAGACCCCGCAGGCGTTCCGGCGCGAGCTGATCCTGCGCGCCCATGAGGCGGCGCGGCGCAGCGGCGAGAGCGCCACCGACGACGCCGGGCTGGTGGCGCGGCTGGGGCACCCGGTGGCGCTCATTCCCGGCGACGCGCGGCTGTTCAAGGTGACCACCCCCGGCGACCTGCAACTGGCCCTGGCCCTGGCCCCGGTGTGGGATGCTGAGGCCCCATGACGACCGGCCCCTCCGCCACGGCTCCCGTCACGTACTTTGCGCCCGCCAAGGTCAACCTGGGCCTGAGCGTGCGCTCACAGCGCGCCGACGGCTACCACGACCTGCACTCGCTGATGGTGCCGCTGAATGTGGGGGACGACCTGGACATTGCCCCGGCCCCCACCCTGAGCCTGCGCGTGGAGGGCGCCGATCTGCCCACCGACGAGGGCAATCTGGTCTACCGCGCGGCGCGGGCCTACCTGGACGCCGCCGGGGTGAGCGGGGGCGCGGCCATCACGCTGCACAAGCGCCTGCCGCTGGCTTCCGGGCTGGGGGGCGGCAGCAGCGACGCCGCCACCACCCTGATGGCCCTGGCGCGGCTGTATCCGTCCGGGGTGGCCCTGGCCCCGCTGGCCCGGCGCCTGGGGGCCGACGTGCCCTTTTTTCTGCTGGGCCACGCCGCCACCGCCGCCGGCACCGGCGAGATCCTCTCCCCCACCCCGGTGCCGCGCACGGCGCTGGTGCTGGTGAACCCCGGCGTGCCCGTGAGTGCGGGCGACGCCTACAGGTGGCTGGACGCCGAGGAAGCCTTTACCACCGCCCTGGATATTGAAGCGATTGTGGCCGCCCTGTCCAACGGCCGCCCGGTGCCCTACCTGAACGCCCTGCAGGGCCCGGTGGCCGCCCGCCACGCGCCCATCCGCGAGGTGCTGGGGGTGCTGGAGCGCGCCGGCCTGCACTCGCCCCTGATGAGCGGTTCAGGTAGCACCTGCTTTGCCCTGGCCCGCGACGACGCCCACGCCCACGACGCCGCCCACGCCCTGGCCCGCGCCCACCCCCACTGGTGGGTGACGGCCGCCTGCACCCTGTAAACCCCTGAGGGAAACTGGCTCATGGCTCATGGCTCATGGCGCCTTCCCGCTGCCCAAAGGCCACGTACAGCAGCGCCCCGCCAAAGGCCAGCGTGCCCAGGCCAAACACCCCGGCCACGCCCCACACCTGCCACGCCGCGCCGCCCAGCATGGGGCCAGCGGCGGCGCCCAGGGCCTCGGCGGTCATGACCGCGCCCCAGGCAGCGGCGCGCTGCCCCTGCGGGAGGGTGCGAGCCACCAGGCCATTCCAGCCAGTGAGAAAAGCGCCGAACCCCACGCCTGCCAGGGCCGCCAGCCCCCATAGGAACTGGGCGCCTGTCAGCGCGGCCAGCGCAAAGCCAGCGGCCAGCAGTGCCAGCCCCGGCAGCAGCGCCCGGCGCGGGTGGTCGCGGTCGGCCACGCGGCCCAGCAGGGCGGCGCTGGCGCCGATGAGGGCCCCGGTGAGGGCGCCGGGCAGCAGCAGGTCATCCAGGCCCAGCCCCAGCGCGGCCAGCATGGGATACAGGGTGGTCACCAGCAGGCCCGGCGCCAGCGTCTGCACAAAGGCGGTGGGCAGCAGCGCCGCCACTGGGCGCCACTCGCGCCAGGGCACCGGCACCGGGCGCAGCGGCACGGCCGCCCGCCACAGGCTCAGGGCCAGGGCGGCGGCGGCGCCCTGCAGCAGCAGCAACGCGCTCCACACCGCCTGCGGCCAGTGCTGCATGAGGGGCCCGGCCACCAGCGCGCCCGTCAGCACGGCGGGCACGGCGGTCAGGTTGGTCACGGTCAGGGCGCGGGCGGTGCGCGCCGGGTGGGCCAGCGCCTGCGAGGCGCTCATGACGGCCGGCCACAGCGCCGCCGTGCCCAGCCCCCAGAGCGCACACACCAGCACCGCGCCCAGCGCCTCCAGGCCCTGGCGCGCCAGCAGCAGCGTCAGGGCCCCCAGCAGCGCGCCCGCCAGCAGGCTGGGGCCCAGGCCCACGCGCGCCACCAGCGCCCCGGCTGGCCCGCGCCCCAGGGCGTCGGCCAGGTAGTGGGCGCCGGCCATCAGGCCAATCACGGCGGCCCCCAGGCCCAGCCCCGGGCCAGCCAGGGGCAACACCCCCACGAACAGCGCGGCGCGCACCGTCTCGCTCAGGGCCAGCAGCGCCAGCAGCCGCAACATGGTCAGGGGCCGCCGCCAGAGCATCGCGCCGATTGTACCTGTGGGCGCGGTCGGCTGGCGCCTGCCTTGCAGCCCAAACGGACCAGCCGCCCCAAAAGGCGGCCGGTGAAGGGGCGGGGGTTTGGGAGTGGTCAGGGCTGGGCAGGACCCGTGGGCGCGCCGGGTGCCGGAGTCGTTTCCTCTGCCGGCCCAGATGTACCGGTCTCCGGCTCCGTGCTCTCGGGAGCTGGTTCGGAATCCGGGGCGGGCTCGGCATCGGGGGCTGTCTCTTCTGGTGCCGCCTCGCCTTCCCCGGCGTCCTCTGGAGCTGGAGGCGCGCTCTGGTCAGGCGTCGCCCCTGGTTCGGCGGCGGGCGTGGTGGCCGGGGCCGGTTCGCTGGTGTCGGCTTCGCTGCTGTCTGGCTCACTGGCCTCTGAAGCGTCTCCACCCTCAGCCGGGGCCGGGCTGTCCCTCACCCGGGCCAGGGCCACCACCGTCAGGCCCACCTGGGTACGCCCGCTCAGTTCGTAGGTCTGGTCGTCTTTCTGCAGCCGGACCGTCTGCGCGTCCTCGCCGCTCGTCCCCTCCGTCACCCGGGTGTAGCCCTGGGCCTCCAGGACCTGCACGGTTCGGGTCAGCGCGTTCTGGGTGGCGGGGGCGTAAATCACCGCCTCGCCCAGCACCGTGGCCACCGTTTTCAGGGCCCGCTCGCCGTCCAGCACGGGCACCTTCAACTCGCCCGTGGCCGGAAGGGGCCTGTCCGGTGCTGTGCTGGCGGGGGCCACGTCGGCCGCTGCCGGGGCCGTGGCGTCGGTCTCGGCGGCGTCAGTTGGCTCGGTGGCCGGGGCCTCGGTCGGGGCCGCGTCACTGCTGGACTGGGCGCTGTCTGAACTGCCGCTCTGAGAGGTCGCCGGCGCACGCTGGTTCGGGGCAGCGCGGCCCGGCAGGCCCAGGTTGGGCGTGGTCTGGGCCGGCACTGGGGTGGTCTGCGCCTGTGCAGCGGGGGCGGCCAGCAGGCCCAGGGTCAGAGACGCCAGCAACAGGCGGGGAAGCGCGGTCGAGCGGAAACGGGGTTGACGCATGCAGGCACCTCGGCCAGCTGCTCCGGGAACGGGCAGGCTGGCGGTGAACAGGGAGCGGCCGGGTTGGCGCTCCTGCCGCCTACCTTGCGGGGCGAACCCCCGGCTTTTTCTGCAGGGACGGCCAAGGTCGCCTGTGGCCTTTGCTCAGGGGCCTATGGGGTGGCCCTCACCCCCCTCAGTGCCAGGTCAGGGTCCACTCACGGGCGCGGGGTGGGGCCGGGCGGCAGAAAGGGGCCAGCAGACCGCCCGTTATCACACCCGCCCGCCCAGGGGATGCGCCGGTTTCTCATGGCTGGGCGGCGTGGACCACGCCCCAGCGCCGGTCCCCACGCTGCGCCCCGCTCATCTCGCCCCCTTATTCATCGCCTCCCGGCGGTCTTGAACTTGTGCGCCGTAAGGCCCATGTCAGTTGCGCGGCGCAAGATTACTCAGACTGACGGTGCGCGGTTCCGGTGACAGAAACCGGCGACAGGCCGGCAAAAGGAGGCGGTTTCTACCATGACCCTGCATGACCCGAGCGGGTTTTCGATCAACCCTTTGCTGTTCGTGCCAGCGGCGGCCTTTCCCCAGGTCACGGCCCTGCCCGAGCGCCACACCCTGCCCGGCGCCGAACTGCTGGTCTTCCGCTTTGCCAACGGCTACGGCGCCGCCGTGACCCACCAGATGTCGCGCCCCGACGACAGCGCCTTTGAGTTCTGCGTGCTGGACTGCACCCTGCCCGAGCCGCAGCCCTGCTTTACCACCCCCGTGGCGGCCAGCTTCCGTTCCGGGCTCTCGCACACCGATGTCCACGCGCTGCTGATGCTGGCCGAGCGCCTGCCGCTGCATGGCCGCTGCGCCCAGGCCAACGCCGCGTTGGCAAGCGAAGAGTTCTAGGGCAAAGGGGGGTCGTTCCCGGCCCACCCCGCCGCGCCGCTCCACCCACCGGGGGGCGGCGCGAACTTCGCTATGCTGCCCGGTACCACATGAACAGCACACAGGGCACAAGGCGCCCCTCCTGGGGCAAGCGGGCCGCGCTCGGGCTTCTGGTCACGCTGGGGCTGCTGGGGGCGGCGGGGGCAGGCGGCTACGCGTGGCTGCGCGCCACCTCGGAACCCCGCACCGCCGGCACCCTGCAGGCCCCGGGGCTGGGCGGGCCGGTGCAGATCACCCGCGACGCCTGGGGCGTGCCGCACATCCGCGCCCAGCGCGACGAGGACGCCGTGTTCGCCCTGGGCTTTGTGCACTGGCAGGACCGCGCGTGGCAGATGGATTTTCAGCGCCGCGTGGCCCAGGGCCGCCTTGCCGAAGTGCTGGGCGAGGCCGCGCTGCCCCAGGACAAATTCCTGCGCACCTGGGGCTTTCAGCGCGCCACCCTCTCGGCCCTGCCGGCCCTGGAAGACCGCTCGCGGCGCCTGATCCGCGCCTACACGGCGGGCGTGAATGCCGCCCAGGCCCAGGGCAAGGTGGCCCCGGAATTCCGCATTCTGGGCTACACCCCTGAACCCTGGCAGGAGGTGGACAGCCTGTCGTGGAGCAAGCTGATGGCCTTTGACCTGGGCGGCAACTATGAGGAAGAGGTGCTGGGCGCCCGGGTGGTGCAGAAGCTGGGCGAAAGCGGCCTGGCTCAGGTCATGGCACCCTACCCAGCGGGTGCCCCGACCATTCTCAGCGAGGACGAACTGCCCGCACGCAATGGCCGCACGGCCGCGGCGCCCACCGCCCCCCTCCTCCCCGAGACCACGCTGGCCGAGCTGCGCGCCCACCTCGCCGCTGCGCGGGCCCTGGGCCTGCAGGCCGTGCCGGGCAAGGGCAGCAACAACTGGGTGGTCTCGGGGCGCCGCACGGTCAGCGGCAAACCGCTGCTGGCCGACGATCCCCACCTCGCCCTCACTGCGCCCATGCTGTGGTATCTGGCCGACCTTCAGGGCGGGGCGCTGAAGTCCATTGGGGCCAGCATTCCCGGCCTGCCCGCCATCGTGATTGGGCGCAATGACCGCGTGGCCTGGGGCGTGACCAACGTGAACCCCGACGTGCAGGACCTGTACCTGGAGCCGGAAGGCGCCCCGCTGCGCAGCCGCACCGAAACGATCCGGGTCAAGGGACAGCCCGACGTGACCCTCACCGTACGCGAGAGTGCGCATGGGCCGGTGATCAGCGGCGCCGGGGCCGACGACCTGGGCCCGCGCGTGGCCCTGAAGTGGACGGCCCTGCAACCGCGCGACACCACCATGGACGCCTTTGTGGGTCTGAACTACGCGCAGAACTGGGGCGACTTTACCCGGGCCCTCTCGCGCTACGTGGCCCCCAGCCAGAGCTTCGTGTACGCCGATGTGGACGGCAACACCGGCTACTACGCCCCGGGCCGCGTGCCCATCCGCGCGGGCTGGGACGGCAGCCTGCCGGTGCCCGGCGACGGCACGCGCGAGTGGCAGGGCTTTATTCCTTTTGCGCAGCTGCCGCATGTGTACAACCCCGCCGACGGACTGGTGGTCACCGCCAACAACCAGGTGGTGCCCCAGGCCTACCCCTTCAACCTGGGCAACCCCCGCAACTGGGCCGAGCCCTACCGCGCCGAGCGCATCACGCAGTTGCTGAGCGCCAAGCCTAGGCTCAGCGTGGCCGATTTTCAGGCCGCCCAGCTGGACACCCAGAGCCTCGTGTGGCGCGATTTCCGCACCCTGCTGCTGGCCACGGCCCCCGGCAGCGACGACGCCAGGCGCGCCCTGGCCGACCTGCGCGCCTGGGACGGCCGGATGACCGTGGACAGCCGACCCGCCCTGCTGTTCGAGGCGTGGTTGATGGGCCTGCAAGAGATGGCCCGCGACGAACTGGGCAATGGCACGGTGATGAACAGCCTGTCGGTGCTGCGGCAACTGCAGGGCGGCGGCGAACTGTGCGCCGTGCAGGGCCGGGGCGACTGCGCCGCGCTGCTCACCCGCAGCCTGGACGCGGCCCTGGCCGACCTGCGCACGCGGCTGGGAGACGACATGACCGGCTGGACCTACGGCCAGCTGCATCAGGTGGCCAGCAACCACCGCGCTTTTGGCAAGGTGGGCGCCCTGGCGTGGCTGTTCAACCACGCGGCCCCCACCCCGGGCGGCACGAACACGGTGAACGTGGCCCGCCCCGAACACGGCACCTTCCGCCAGACCCACGGCGCCAGCTACCGCCAGATTGTGGACCTGAGCGAGCCGGACCGCAGCCTGTACATCGGCAGCCTGGGGCAGGCGGGCAGCCCGCTGGCGCCGCACGCCACCGACCAGATGAACCGCTGGATTGCCGGCGAGTATCTCCCCATGAGCACCCGCCCCGCCGACTGGGGCAAGACCCGCCTCCTGACCCTGAAGCCGTAAACCGGAGCCGGTTTTGGGCACGGTCGAGGCCTGCCCCGCCGGACCTGCAGGGTGCAGGGACAAGGCACAGACAGCATCCATGCGCAGCGTCTGGAAAACCTTCAGCTGGCCTGGGCCCGGAAGCCGGTACACTGCCCGCATGGCAGAACCTCACCGCGTGCGCGACGCGCTGCGCGCCAGCATGACCGCCTGGGCCACCCTGAGCGTGCGGGGCGACCAGGCCCGCGTGACCCTGGCCCCCGATCTGGACGTGCTGGCCCCGCAGCTAGACGCCATTGACCCCGGCTGGAGCCTGACCTGGGCCTGTGACCACCCCGAGCCGCCCATCGTGCGCGCCCGCCTGAGCGTGCTGGGCGCCACCCGCGAGGGGCTGGCAAGCGCCCACACCCTGGCCGACGCCAAACTGGCTGCCCTGGCCGAACTGGCGCGCACCTACGGCGTGCAGCCCAGCAGCGATCCGGTCTGGGTGGAATACGACCCCGAAGACGGCGCCAATACCTCAGAGCTGGAAACGGAAACCCCGGCCCCGCGCGCCGCTTCGGCCCGGCCCCTGCCGAAAGAACCGCCGCGCGATCCCCAGATGGACAAGGCCCGGCGCCACATTGAAGACCTGCTGGAGCAGCTGAAGGTGGCTGGCAAGGGCGGCGACGCCGCCCGCATCCTGATGCGCGGCTACGGTGAGACCGTGGAAGAAAGCCGGGCCATTTACAAGGAGCTGCACGCGCTGCTCAAGGGCTAGGCAGCGAGTTTCGCTCTCCCACTAACTGCTGGGTGTGCCGCCGCGCGCGGGCCACACGGCGGCGCACCCGCTATGCTGGGGGCAATGCGCAAGTTCCTGGCTTTCGGTGATGTGCACGCCGACTTCGACACGCTGTGGGCCGCGCTGCGCGCCGCCAGCTGTGTGGACGGCAGCGGGCAGCCCACGCCGCCGGTGCTGGCCGGGCTGTATCAGGTGATCTTGATTGGCGACCTGGTGCACCCGAAAAACGAGCGCGAATACAGCCGCCTGACCGGGGTGCCGCGTTTTGATCCCCGCAACCCGGACCACCTGTTTCTGGCGGCGCGCGAACAGGTTAAGCACCTTGAGCGCCTCAAGGCCTATCAGGCGGCGGCTCCGCACGCCATTCACATCATCCTGGGCAACCACGACGACGCGGTGCTGAACACCAGCTACATGCTGGGCACCAGCGGCGGCCTGATTCACGCCGAATTCGACCCGGAGCACGGCGGCCTGCACCTCCCCGACCATCTCGCCGCCTGGATGCGCACCTTTCCCCGGGAAATCCGCGTGGGGGGCGTGCAGTTTGCCCACGTCTCGCCCCTGCCGGCGCACGCCCATTATGACGACCTGTTTTACGCCGACCACAGCTCTAAGCGCTGGTACAAGCAGTCGCCCGAATACGTGCAGATGGCTGGCCTCGCTTTCGGCGTGTACGGCCACACCCAGATGGACGGCGGCATCCTGCTGCCCGAAGAGCACCCCTTCGCCATGATTGACGCCCTGCAAAGCCGCGAATACCTGGAACTGATGCTGGACCCCACGCAGGACCAACCAGTGCAGAATGTCCGCGCCGCGCCCTTCTGAAGCCGGGCCTATGTATGGGCGCGTTGACAAGGGGCGCCCCCCCCAGTATCCTTAACCCCGCTGCTTTTGCAGCTTCTTTCAAGGCGACTGGTCCGGTAGTGTAGCGGTTAGCATATCTGCCTGTCACGCAGAAGGTCGCGGGTTCAAATCCCGTCCGGACCGCCAAGGAAGGCTAGGTAGCTCAGCTGGTAGAGCAAACGACTGAAAATCGTTGGGTCGCCGGTTCAAGTCCGGCCCTGGCCACCAAGAGAAGCCCCCACCCCTACGGTGGGGCTTTTTGCTGCTTCTCCCCACCCACGCTTGGTTGCTGCCCCTGGCCCCGGGTAATGCCCGCGAGCCCGCCCGGCGCCTGTCACGGCGCTGGCGGTGGGGGTGCCCGTGGACGTGACGTGGAGCTGCTATCAGGGGGGGCGGAGCCGCGTAGGGTGTGTGATTCTTGCCGGATTCGGGAGAGGGCGCTGGTGGAGGCGGGGTATGCCGAGTTGGCGACGGGGGTGGGGCGGGGGTAGGGTTCGGTCTCTCGCAGTAGCCCCACCCCCCCAGCCCCCTACCCCAGACTCGCAGAGCTGCGCAGCAGAGGGGCAGGGGGGAGCGGCGCTGCGCTGGGCAAGAGTTTTTACTGGAGTCGGCGGCTTTGCCCTCTTCAGTGACCTGTCCGGCTTCGACGCCATCCGCTGGTAACGCGCAATGGCCCGCGCCCTTCGGGCACGACGGCCTCGTCTGGACTTGGGCGGTAGAGGGGCAAGAAGGCTTGATGCGGCCCAGCAGGTTCTACTTTTAAAAACATGGGCCAAAGCTTTCGCGGCATTGGCTGACCTCTTTTCTCTCTGAAGGCATAAGCCACCCGGCGCAGGTGCCTAGGGTGTGGTCTCCTCTAGGCTGTCGCATGACCGAGATCAGCGCGTATTACGGGCAGGACCGGGAGCATGACCGTTTAACGCGCGGGCTGGGCACGGTGGAGTTCGTGCGGACAGTGGAGTTATTGGGCCGGTTCTTGCCGCCGGCGCCGGCCACGGTGGTGGATGTGGGGGCTGGGGCGGGCGCCTATGCACGGGAACTGCTGGGGCAGGGGTACGTGGTGCACGCGCTGGACGCCATGCCGGGGCATGTGGAGCGGCTGCGCGCCGATCCCACGCTGGTAAGGCTGGCCTCGGTGACGCTGGGGGACGGGCGGCGACTGCCCTACCCAGACAACGAGGCCGACGCCGCGCTGCTGCTGGGCCCGCTGTATCACCTGCCCGCAGCGGCCGACCGGGCCCAGGCGCTGGCCGAGGCGCGCCGGGTGCTGAAGCCGGGTGGGCGTGTGGTGGTGGCGGCCATCTCGCGGGCTGCCGCCATCGCGGGCGACTTCTCGCGCCTGGACATAGATGAGGCCTACGCCCGGCCCATTCGGGAGACCGCCTACGACACAGGCGTCTACCGCAACCCGGAAGGCCGCCCCGGCTTCTTTACCACCGCCTATTTTCACCACCCGCACGAACTGGCCGCTGAAGTGCAGGCCGCTGGCTTTGCGGGGGTGGAGGTGCGGGCCATTGAAGGCCCCGCAAACCTGCTGCGCGACCCCGAGCAGGCGCTGGCCGACCCCGCCCGGCGCGAGGGTATCCTGCGGGCGCTGCGGCAGGTGGAGCGTGAGGGCGGCGTTGCTGGGCATCAGCCCGCATCTGCTGGCGGTGGGGACCGTGCCGGCCTCAAGCGCTGGTTCGTGAGGTTGGATCAGGGGGCAGGTTCCACCCAGAACACGCCGCCCAGGCCCAGGCGGGGGCTCAGCACCAATGGCTCGCCAGTCGCGTTCAGCGCGGCGCGTAGCTCGCCGCCCGGCTGGTAGGCGCGCAGCACCCCGTAATGCTGCTGCCGGGGGCTGAATTCCAGGCCCACCACAGGAAGGCCTTGGGCAAACAGGCGCTCCAGATGGGCTTCCAGGGCAGGCCCTCGGCGCACCCCCCACAGCCCCCGGGCGCGCAGGGGCAGGCCCCGGGCGATCAGGGCGCCGTTGACCCCACTCAGCCAGCGCCACGGCCAGGTGGCCCGCCAGCCGCCGGTCAGGGGCACCCGAAAGGCCCCCTGCCACGCGGCCAGTTCGCCGGCCAGCTCGTCCCGTGGGGGCAGGTCCAGCCCCCGCCGCTCGGCCTGCACACGCAGCAGGGTCGCCGCGCTCAGGGCGCCGCAGCCCACCAGCCCGCCGCGCCAGAGGGGCTGGGCGCCGTCTTTGGGCGGGCAGAGCCCCGGAAAGACCACCTGTTCGGGCATGGCCCGAGGCTAACGGGCAGGCGCGCCGGGCCGCATGAGGGGCACCCGGGACTGCGCTTCATGGCCGATGCGCACCCGGACCCGCACGGGATACGGTGCGGCCGTGACGGAACGCCCCCATTCCCCCGCGTGGTACGCCCGGCTGGCCCAGGAACGCGGCGAATACCGCCACCCCTGGACCCGCACCCTGGACGGCCCCGACCCCGAACAGACTTTCGACCTGCTGCTGATGGGGCAGCTGACTCCACAGACGCGCGTGCTGGAAGCGGGCTGCGGCCACGGCCCGGACGCCGCGCGCTTTGGCCCCCTGGCCGCGCGCTGGGTGGGCTACGACGCGGTTCCAGACTTTCTGGCCCAGGCCCAGGTGCAGGCCCCCAGCGCCGAGTTCGTGGCCTGGAACGGCAAGGGCGAGGTGCCACCAGCCGTGGGGGGCCCTTTCGACCTGATCGTGTCGCGGCGCGGGCCCACGGGCGTCATCCTGCGCCTGCCGGAACTGGCGGCCCCCGGCGCCCGCTTTCTGTACGTGGGGCCCCGGCTGGAGGTACCGCAGGTGCCAGACCGGCTGGCGGCCGTGGGCTGGTCGGTGCTGGGCGAATGGCGGGTCAGTGTACAGGCGCGTGTGCCCACCCGCGAAGACTGGGCCACGCGCTGCGATTGGATGCAGGAACCCGGGCGCCTGGGCGACTGGGACGCGCACGCCGGGCCGCAGGGCCTCCTCTACCGCGAGGAACGGATGGTGGTGCTGGCCGGGTCGCCGGGGTAAAGCGCGCCCGCAAAGTACAGCCCGCTGGCCGCCACGTTCGCCCCCGCCTGCGCGCGCTGGCGGCTGTGCAAGATGCCCTGCACCCCGGCCGGGTCCAGCTTGCCCTGCCCCACCAGCAGCAGGGTGCCCACCAGCCCGCGCACCATGTGGCGCAGAAAACTCTCGCCGTGCACGTGAATGGCCCAGAGCCCCGCCCCGTCTGCGGCGGCCCCGGGCACCACAGTCAGGTGCCGCAGCTCACGCACGGTCTGGCGGTCTTCCTGGGTGGCAAAGGCGGCGAAGTCGTGGGTGCCGGTCAGGGCCTGCGCGGCGGCGTTCATGGCCGCCACGTCCAGGGCCGGCGGCACATGCAGCGCCCGGCCCGCCCACAGCGGATGGCGCTGCGGCGCGCACCACAGGCGGTAGACATAGCGCCGCTCCAGGCACGAAAAGCGGGCGTGAAAGCCAAAGGGAGCAGGCTGGGCGTCCAGCACCGCCACGGTCGGCGGCAGCCACGCATTCAGCGCGCGGGCCAGCCGCTCCGGGGGCACGCGGAAGGTCCCGGGCACGTCCACATGCACGGGCATGGCCTCGGCGTGCACCCCGGCGTCGGTGCGGCCAGCTGCCACCGGGCGAAAGCGGTCGGCGCCCAGACGGGCGAACGCCGCGTGCAGGGTGTCCTGCACGCTGGGGGCGTTGGCCTGGGCCTGCCAGCCGGCGAAAGGGGCGCCGTCCCAGGCCACGGTCAGGCGCAGGCGGCGGTGGCCGTCGGGGGGACGAAAGGCCGGGGGCGGGGGGGCAGGGGGGCGGGTCATGGGGAGGGGGGCCAAGCGCGGGCTTTCTCACGGTGCGCGCGGGGCATGAGACCTATGCTACGCGGCGTGAAGCCTTTCTTCATGGTGGGCCTGCTGCTGCTGGGCACCGTGGCCGGGGCCGCGTCCTACCGCGTGAAGCCCGGCGAGACCCTGAGCGGCATTGCGGCCCGGCACGGCCTGAGCACGGCCCAGCTGCAGGCCGCCAATCCCCGGCTGCGTGGCGGCGCTCTGCAGGCCGGCTGGGTGATCACCGTGCCCGAGCGCCCTACCCCCGGCCGCGCCTACACCGTGGCGCCGGGCGAGACCCTGGGCAGCATCGCGGCGCGCGCCGGGGTCAGCCTGGGGGCGCTGCTGCAGACCAACCCGCAGTACCGGGGGGGCCGGGCCGTCTGGGCCGGGGCGCAACTGAAGATTCCGGCGCGCGCCGCAGTCGCCGCCTCCGCGCGGGCGAGTGGCGGCATGGTGGTCCGCACGGCCAGCAGCAGTGGCCGGGGCCTGTGGCTGTGGCCCCTACCGGGCTACGGCGCTGTCAGCAGCGGGTATGGCGAGCGGGAACTGCTGGGCGAGCGGGAAATGCACTATGGGGTGGACATCAGCGCGCCTATGGGCACCCCTGTGCTGGCCGCCCGCGCCGGGCGGGTGCTGGAAGCCCGCGCCGACTTTGCCCGGGGCTGGGGCTGGACCGTGGTGCTGCAGCACCCGGACGGTTGGGTCACCCGCTACGCGCACCTGAGCGGCACGCTGGTGCGCGCGGGTGAACTCGTGGTGCAGGGGCAACCGGTGGGACGGGTGGGCAACACGGGGCGCACCACCGGCCCCCACCTGCATTTCGGCACCTACCTGCGCTGGGGCCCCGGCGAAAGCTGGACCCCACGCGATCCCCTCAGCTTCTACCCATGAGCGCCTGGGTGCACTACGCCGAGGGCCAGGGCGACGCCGCCCGCGCGGCCCTGCGTGGCTTTCTGGACACGCTGCCCGCACAGCCCGGCTTTCTGGGCGCCGAACTGCTGCTCAGCCCCGGGCAACCCGCCCTGACCCTGGTGGCCAGCCGCTGGGCGGGCGAGGTGCCGCCGCTGCCGGTCCCTGAAGGCGTGCGTGCCTGGACCTTTCAGGTGCTGGACCAGCGCCAACCGAAGTAAAGCGTTGAGGGTCACCGGTCACGCTTCTGTGCGCGGTCACTTGCCCTTGCATCCCGATGCTCCTCGCTTTACGATGCTCGCACATTGGAAACCGAGGCTGCCCTGGCAGTCCCGGAAAGGAGCCCTATGGACGCGCAGCAACTCAAAGGCCACCTCGACCTGCTTCTCCTGGCCAGCCTGGAGCATGGCCCCCGCTACGGCGGCCAGATCATTGCCGACGTGCAGGCCGCCACTGACGGCTACTTCTCCCTGCGCGAGGGCACGCTGTACCCCGCGCTGCACCGCCTGGAGAAGCAGGGCTTTCTGCGCGGCGAGTTTCAGGTGTTGCCCCGGGGTGGCAGCCCGGTGAAGGTGTACACCCTGACCCCGGCCGGGCAGCGTGAACTGCGTGCCCAGCGCGAGCGGTACGAGCAGTTTGCCCGCGCCGTGCGCGGCGTGATTGGGGGGCTGTCATGAGCGCCACCGACCGGTTTTTGCGCCAGGCCACGCGTGGGCTGTGGGGCCAGAAGCGCCGCGAAGTGCAGTTGGAACTGCGCGGGGCCATTGAAGACAAGGTGTACCGCCACCAGCTGTGCGGCCTGAGTTCCCAGGACGCCGAACGCGCCGCCCTGCGCGATCTGGGCCGCCCCGGCGCGATTGCCCGGGACCTCAGCCGGGTGCACAGCGCGCCCGCCGCCCTGCGCGGCGCCCTGGCCTTGGGCGTGGCCGGACTGCTGAGCCTGCAAGCCGCTGCGCAGGTGGGCACGGTCCAGGCCATCCTTGACCCCCGCATGGCCCCGGCCTGCACCCTGGAGGAACTGTACGTGCAACTGGTGCCCGGGGCCACGGCGGCGACCGCCCAGCGGCTGCAGGCCACGCCCGCTGGCCGCGCCCAGGTGCAGGCCAGTGTGCTGGGACGGGTCTCGCCAGAACACGCCGCCTACCTGCGCCGCACCCTGGCCGGGCCTGGTGGCGAAGCGGCCCTGGCCGACGCCTGCCGCCAGAGCAAGGGACCCCGCTACGCTGCCAACCTGCTGCGCCTGAGCGACGTGTACGCCGCCCTGCGCGCCGCCGGCGTGACCGTAACTCCGTTGCAGGATGAGCGGCAGGTGGCCCTGACCTTTGCGGGCGAATCGCCCGCGCAGGTGCTGGACCTCTCGTACCAGACGCAGCAGGTGGGGACGGAAACCTACGTGAACGGCGCGGCGCTGGTCTACGCCCTTAAGCAGAGCGTCACTGTCCCCATGCACCTGACGGGCCTACGCAACCCGGTGCTGACGGTTGGCCCGGCCAAGCTGCAGCTGGGCAGCCCCGAGACCCCGGTCCTGGCCACCGACCTCTACGCGCGGGTCATGTACGACCTGCTGGCCCCTCACCTGCCCGGCCAACCGGGCACCACTCTGGCCGTGACCCCAGCCACCCTGACCCCCGACCCCGCCGGCCACCACCTGCGGGTGCAGGCGCCGGACGGCAACCTGTACGCCACCCTCAGCAACGCCTGGCTTGTGCAGCCGTCGGCGGCTTCCCCGCGCCTCTATTCGCTGGCGGTCAGTTCGGTTGAACACGGCCTGCTCCCGGCGCCACTGGCCCAGGGCCAGGACATCGGCTTTGAGCGGGTGGTCAGCACCCTCCCGGAACTGCTGTTCGCCACGCAGCAGGGCCAGCGCGCCCTGCTGGTGTACCGCCTGAGCGGCACAGACCTGCATGAGCTGACCTTTACCCCGGTTCCCGCCGCGCAACTGCGCGTGAACACCGCGCCATGAGGCCCCTGAGCCTGCTGCTGTGCGCTGGTCTGCTGGTGGGCGTGGCCCAGGCGGGTGGGGGGCAGCGAGCCCCCACCGTGCTCACGCTGAATGACGCGGGGTGTCGCCCGACCATTGGCCGCGTGGTCTTTGGCCTGACCCCGGACCCGGCGGCCTCGGCGCAACTGGCGCAGATCGTGCAGGCCGATCAGGCAGCGCGGACGGGCAACCCGGCGCAGATGGACTGGAAGGCCGTGGCCGCCCAGGACGAGGCCCGGCGGGTGCAGACGCTGGCCCTGCTGCGTTCTGGCCGCCTGAGCAGTGCCCGGGACGCCTTTTCAGCGGCGCTCGTGTTTCAGCACGGTGACTGCCCCGCGCACTACCAGCTGGCACACTGGCTGGCCGCGCAGGCCCTGGCCCAGGGCGGCATCCGGGAAGCGGGCTGGCTGTACGGCGCCACCTTCGACCGCTGGCAGATAAGCCTGGGCCGGCCCCAGCGCTACGGCACGCAGTTTGTGGAGGTGGCCCCCTGCGACATTCAGCTGGCCCCCGTGGCGGCCGGCACCACGGACCGCGACCGCGAGCGCCTGGGCATCCCGGCCCTGGGGCTGGCCCGCGCCCCGGCGGACATCCTGAGTGACCGCTGCCGCCGGGGCCTGCCCTAGAGTCTGTGCGGCTGAGATTCTCCCTGGTACGCTTCGTTCGTGACGGACTCCAGCACGGATGCCCTCCCAGATGAACTCCATAACAGCGCTCAGTGGCTGCGACACGTCTTTCCAGATGGGATTCCTGAACAGCAGTACCATGCACTTCTCGCTGTGCTCGCTCCTGAATTCTCTGATCGGCAGCTCGCCCGACTCATCGCTCACCTCACCGGGCGCGACCACGCTTACGTACTCAATGACGTGTACCGCGTCCAGGCCACCCCACCTGCTGAATTGGACCTTGAACCTGTCCGACGGCACTTGAACGCTTGCGGATTCCCTGACGCCCTGGACGCCGACGGTTCACACTCCAGGTAGCCACAACAGCACGCACGCCACGAGCACCACGGCGAGAAAGTTGCGCCCCCGCTTCTCGTATCGCGTTGCGATCGCGCGGAAGTCCTTGAGGCGGTCCGCAAGTCGCTCTAAGACGTTGCGGCCAGCGTACTTCGCGCGGTTGAACATGGGCGGGCGGTCTCCTTTCGCGCCGCGTTTCAGACGATGGAACCGTGCGTCCTCCGTGCACCGTACGTACGATCCACTCGTAGGACTGGGACGTGCTTGCGGGGACGTCCGATACCACGGCGTGGAACGCGGATCGCGTCGAGCACGGGGAGCAGATACGTGCCGTCCGCGCACTGTCCTTGGCTGAGGACGACAGCCAGTGGTCGATCATGTCCGTCTGCGCAGAGGTGGAGCTTGGTGGTGCGGCCACCTCAGGTGTGACCCAGCCATTCGCTCTTCACCTTGGGTCGAGCGTCGTTCATGGCCACGCATGTCCTTGCGCCTGTAGCGCTGCGGTGGGCACGGATGTGGGTGCTATCCAACACCGCACCGTCCCAGTCGATCTTGCCTGCTTGATCGGCGAGAGCTTGCAGGGTCTGGAGGAGGTGTAACCAAGTACCGTCGCGTTCCCAGCGAGCAAGGCGGTCGTGGCAGGTGCGCCATGGGCCGTACCGCTCGGGGATGTCATGCCATGGCGTACCGACTTTGATGCGCCAGAGAATGCCATTGAGGACCCGACGATGATCAGCGTAGGGGTGGCCGCGCCTCGGATTGGCGGGCAGGTGAGGCTGGAGGGCGTTCCATTGGAGCTCAGTGAGGTCAGTTCGGCAGGACAAACCCTGACGCTACGCCTTCCCAATGAGTTCAGTGGCACAGACCCTAGGCCGCGCCTGCATCTTCTCCAACTTCTCAGCTTCCTCAGTGGCGCTGCCTGTTTCCCACAGCGGCGCTTGAGGCAGGGTTGACCGGGCATTTAGATCCAGGAGAGATTCCGGGATTTCTTCCTGATGAGCTGGGGCGCTCTTTTCTAGGGTGACCTCCTGACCGGCGCGCCCCGCGTGCCCCGTGCCCACCCCAGGAGGCCACCCCATGACCCAGTACATTTCCCAGCGCCCGGCGCGCTTGCCCACGATTGCCCCGTCTTCCGCCAGCAGTTACCACCTCATCTGCAGTGGTGAGCCACAGGCCACGGGCGGCCCCGTCACCGCCGAGGTGCAGGCCCGGCATGGGGCGCTGCGCGAGGCCATCCTGGCCCCCACCTTTTCCTGCGTGGCGGCGCGCGCCTCGCTGAACACCAGTTGCTACGCCCTGGGCTGCTACGGCGCCCTGAGCGACGAGGCCAGTGTTCAGGCCCTGGCCCAGGATCTGGCCCGCTTTGTGCTTGACCAAGACCGCATGGATTCAGACTTCACCAGCCTGATCGCCACGTTTGGCGGCGAGGCCCCCGCCTCTGAAGAGGCATTCGAAGCCCAGCTGTGGGCCCTGCTGCGCGCCCTGCACCGCCTGGACACCGCGCCCTACAGCCCGGAGGTCAGCGCCGATCCTCAGGACCCGCGCTTCGGTTTCTCGTTCGGGGGCCGGGCCTTTTTCATCATTGGCCTGCACCCGCGCAGCAGCCGTCTGGCGCGCACGCTGCCCTTTCCGGCGCTGGTGTTCAATGCCCACCGCCAGTTTCAGGCGCTGCGCGATTCGGGGCGCTTTCCCCGCATGCAGCAGACCATCCGCGCCCGGGAACTGAAGCTGCAGGGCAACCTGAACCCCAACCTCGCCAACCACGGCGAGGTGACCGAAGCCCGCCAGTATTCCGGCCGCGCGGTCGAGGCCGACTGGGCGGCGCCGTTTCCCCACGAGCCCCAGGCCCCCAAGGGCCGCTGCCCCTTTGGGCACAGCTGAGGCGCCCATGACCCACAAGATTGCCTACAGTGTGCGCGGCGGCCCCGCCGCTAGGGTGCAGCCATGACCCTTTCCACCCACCGTATTCCTCCCCAGAGCGGGACCGGCTTTCAGCTGCGGCGCGGCGACGTGCTGGTGGTGATTGACCCGCAGGGCGAGCAGGTGGCCGACCTGATGGCCTTTGCCACTGACAACCGCGAGGAATGGCTGTCGTCGGGGCGCACCTTCGATTACAACGAGACGATTTACCTCACCACCGGGCATGTGCTGTACAGCAACCGCAGCCGCCCCATGTTCACCCTGCTGCGCGACGATGTGGGCCAGCACGACTTTCTCCTGACCCCCTGCTCCACCGAAACCTTTGAACTGCTGTACCCGCCCGGCACCGCCGAGGGCCACCCCAGCTGCTTTTCCAACCTGGTCTCGGCCTTCGCGCCCTACGGCATCGCCCCGGATCAGATTCCCACCACCCTGAACATCTTCATGAACGTGCGGGTGGACGAGCGCGGGCGCGTGGTGATCGCCCCGCCCCTGTCGCGCGCCGGGCAGCGCCTGGAACTGCGCGCCGAGATGGACCTTGTGGTGGGCCTGACCGCCTGCTCCGCCGAGGGCAGCAACAACGGCACTTTCAAGCCGATTGACTACCAGATCATTCGTGCAGCAAGCGAAGGCTGAGCCGGGAGGTCCAGAGGGGCGCAGGGGGCGGAAACGTTGCCCCCTGCGCCCCTTTCTGACAGGCACGGCTCGAACCCCCTTCGCGCCGCTTGCTTGGCCGCCTCAGTGGTGGTGCGCCTGGCGTTCCATCATGTCCAGACCCAATAGGCCCCACCAGAGTTGTGATCCATCTGTTTTACACCCGCAAAGAACGTGCGCATGGCCCCTCAGTCTGCCTTTCCAAAGTGCGACCTTCTCGGCGCTCATTTGTGTCCCAGGCAGAAGGGAGGGTCAGGCATCATGGGTCCTGTTAAAGGCATTCCCCCTTAAGGAGACCCACACGTTATGACCAAGCGCCTTTCTGCTGTGCTGGTGGGCCTTGCCGCCACCCTGGCCGCCTGCAGCCAGCCAGCCCTTCCCCCGGTTGAAGCCACAGTCCACACCACGTCCACAAGTTTGACCGCAACCGGCGTCCTGGGGGGGCAAACACTGCGCTCCAGCGTTGCCGAGATCAAGGTGGCGCCCAGGGCGCTGCCAAACCCCGCTGCCTTCCGTGTGGAGCGGCAGAGTTCCACCGACCTCAGCATTCCGCCCGTCGCCAGCGTCAACAGCAGCTTCATCATGGGCGAGGTTCCTGGCAAGACGTTCGTTGGGGCCTGGCGGGTCAAGACCGACGCTGAGCCGCTTCAGGCCCCGGCCAGCCTCCTGCTGAAAACGGAGGCCACGGTCAGCGCGCAGGTGGCCGGCAACCGCATCACGGAAGTATTCCTGCGCGACAACACGGATGGGCACGTCATTCTGGTGGGCAGCTTCAAGAACGGTGCGGCGCTGAGCATCGAAGACTTCGGCGACCGTATCAACGAGGAGCGCGGTGGCCCCGTGGATCTCACCTACTTCGCTTACATGGCTCCGCAGGGTGCGTACGACGCGGCCTGTCTCAAGGAAGGCGGGAGCACCAGCGCCGGTTACTGCTCGTTCGCCGGCAAACAGATCGCCAGGAAGGACCTAGGGACGCAGCACCTCAGCGCTCAGGGCCAGTCCCTGCGGGTCATTTCCTGGAACCTGGGGAACGTCGCGCAGTCCTGCAGCACCTCGACAGGCGGAGCAAACTACAACTTCAAGCTGTGTTACACGAGTACCCTGCGCCGGATCAGCGACCAGATCCTGGGCTTCGAGCAAGCGCGCAAACCGGACATTCTGTTCTTTCAGGAGGTGTGGCACGGGGACTGCCGGTACACCAGCGAGTCGTGGTACGGCACCTACATGAACCAGCGCCTGTGCGCCAGCAACGCGCGGCAGGTCAATGCCCTGGAACTCATCCTGGGGCCGAGTGGCTCGCGCTACAACTACCGCTGCACGGCCAAGGAAGTCATTCCCGCAACGGGCCTGGTGGTCAACGGCTATGAATGCGTCGCGGTGAACGTGAATGTGCTGAAGTTCAGCGCCCTGTCGCCCACCCAGCCGGAGAACGTGGGGGTGCACCCCAACTGTGAGGCGGTGGACTCTACCCGCAATTACAAGGGGCGGGACACGGGGTATCAGGTGGCGAACGTGACCCGGCTGTCCGGTGGCAACGCCTTGACCCTGATCAATGCCCACCTGAGCGGCACGGTGGACAAGGAATGCCGCCAGCGCCAGCTCAGCGAATTAGAGACCAACACCTACACGGCGGGCAAGCCCTTCACTCTCCTTGCTGGCGACTGGAACACCGAACCCACCAACGACAGCACCGTGGGCGGTCAGGCCTACCGCGAGACCTTCGCGGGCCCCTGGACCTCGGCCACCCCCACGCTCGCCTCGTCTGTGGATGATCCCACGCAGGACACGGCCTTCTATGTGCACGACGCACTGGCACTGGACCACGTGCTCAGCAACAGCTTTACCGGCTCGTGCACCCGCGGCCCCAACTTTGACGGCACCGACCACACCTGGACAGACTGCAGCGTGGGTGCCCAGGCCTTCTAAGAAAGGGCGGAGAGCGGGCCCAGGGCTCTCCCTCTGGGCCCTTCTCTTTGACCTGCTGGAACTACTTGACCAGGACGCTGATGTTGATCAGCCCAAAGGAACTGGGAGACGAGTTGACCTTCTTGACCCCGACGTAAACGGTCTTGAGCGTCCCACTCGCTTGGGCCTTGGCGGAGGCGAGCACGGTCACCTGGACGGTGTCGCCGGTAAACGGCTCGCGGCTGCCGGTCACCGTGATGCTGCCGTCGGGCGAGCGACCCACGACATCGGGCGCTGCGGCGTCTGTGCCGGTGTAGAGCAGTTGCAGCGGCTCGGCCTGCGGAACGCCATTGCGGTTGATGTTCACCGTCACCGTGCGGCTCTCGCCTGGTAAGAGGGTCAAGGGCTGTGCCCCCGGCAGGCCGCCATTCGGCTGGCTTTCGTTGGTCGTCGGCACAAGGCAGGCGGGGAGGTTCTGGCAAGATTCCTGATTGCAGGAGGCCAGGAGGCCGGCGGTGCAGAGCAGCGAGAGAGCAAGGGCAAACCGGCGCATTGGGCCCCATGGTAGCGGTCGTTGGGGGGCTCCAGACCAGCGCTTCAGAAACAGGGATGCTCTTTGGAACATTTTCAGGGGAGCCCGCGTGTCCGTTCAGGTACGCCCTTGCCGCGCCCGGCATCGGGGAAGCACCCCCACAAGGCCGAGGGCGCTTCCTTCCCGTCTGGTTTTATCGGCGGTCCGTTGACCCACAGCTGTCTGATGGGTGAAGCCCCGGCTTCCAGAGTCAGCGTTGAACGCAAGGGGAGAAATCCAGCGTGTTCTGCACGCGCCCCGCCCCCCAACCCCACCCACCCGCTTTCTCTCACCTTGACCACCTCACCCCAGCCCAGGCAGGTACCCTTCCACCTCGGCCAGCAGGTCGCGGGCGGTCAGGTCAATGCGCACGGGCGACACGCTGATGTACCCCGCCTGAATGGCGCCGTAATCGGTGGTTTCGTCGTGGGCGTCAGCGGCGCGGCTGGTGCCCGCCACCCAGTGGTAGTCGCGGCCTTCGGGGTCCTCGCGGGTCACGATGGTGTCTTCCCAGCGGTGCTCGCCCACCCGGGTCACCCGCACGCCGCGCGGGATGCCGTGCGGAAAATTCACGTTCAGCAGCGTGCGGGGCGGCAGGCCGCGCGCCAGCACCGCCTGGGCCAGCCGCGCGGCATACGCGGCGCTGGCCTGGAAATCGTACTCGCCGCCCGGGGTGGCCTGCTGGCTAAAGGCGATGGCGGGCAGGCCCAGGGTCATGCCCTCAATGGCCGCCGCCACCGTGCCCGAATGGGTCAGGTCGTCCCCCAGGTTCAGGCCCAGGTTGATGCCGCTGACCACCAGATCCGGCCGCCCGGTGAGGTGGGTGCCCAGCACCACGCAGTCGGCCGGGGTGCCGTCCACGCGGTAAGCCGGAATCTCGCCGAAGCCAGCGGCGGCTGTGTGCTTAAAGCGCAGCGGACGCCGGATGGTAATCCCGTGTCCCACCGCACTCTGCTCCACGTCTGGCGCGCTGACGATCACGTTTGCAAAGGTGCCCATGGCCAGGCCCAGCGCCTTGATGCCGGGGCTGAAAATGCCGTCGTCGTTGGCCACCAACACGGCCCTGCGGTCAGAGGTGCGGCGCAGTTCGTCCATGCCGCAGCCTAGAGCATGGTGCCCCTGCGGCCCATGCCCAGCGCCCCGCGGCGTATCGTGGGGCATGACCACAAGGCACTGGAGCGCGGCGCTGGGGCTGTGGGCCGCCCTGGGCGCGGCGGGGGCCGCTCTGGGCACGGCCGCGCCGGAGGCCCTGACCCAGACTGTGCAGGTGCGCGCGCCCAGTGGGCGGCCCCTGCAGGTGCGCCGGGTGGCCTGCGCCGCCCCAGGCCGGGCCGACCTCGCCGCCACCCTGACCCTCGAAGAAAGCGGCCCCCTGACGTTTCAGGTGGTGCAACTGGCCACCAACGAGGAGGGCGCGCAGGTGCTGGCCCAGGGCCGCAGCCTGCCGCAGATTCAGCCGCATTACCAGCGGTATGTGGTGCAGGGGCAACCGCTGGGCCGGCTGACCTTTGGGGCGCTGCTGGGCGCGTGGCGGCTGTTTGGCCTGAAGTTCAGCTGGGAGAAAGACACCTACCGCTGCACGCTGTGGTAGGGCCAGCGTGCCCCGGGAGGTGGTTTCTCTGATGATGGCCTGGGGGGGCCGGCCGGGTCTTACCGCTTCTGCTCGGCCAGGCGCAGCTGATAGGCACTGCTCTTGTCTGCAGGGTCCAGTTTTACGGCCTGGGCATAGGCCTCGGCGGCGCCCGCGAAGTTCCCGGCTTCAAAACGCACGCGGCCCAGCCACGCCCAGGCCTTGGCGTACCTGGGGTTCTGCGTCGCAGCGGCCGTGAATCCCGCCTCGGCGCCGGCACGGTCTCCGGCGGCGTAGCGCGCGTAGGCGGCCCGGAAGGTCTGCACCGCCGGCAGGCCGTACTGTCCGGCTTCCTGCACCAGCGCCAGGTTGTAGCGGTCGGCGTCGGTGGCGCCGGGGAGGGCGCCCAGGGCCGCGTACGCCGTCTGCGCGGCGCCCAGGTCGCCCAGCGCCAGCGCGAGGCGGCCCGCTTCACGGTGCGCTTCGGCAAAGGTGGGGGCGCGGCGGGCGGCCTCCTGAAACCCGGCCAGGGCCTGGGGCCGCCGCCCGGCGTCCAGGTCCGCGTAGGCGCGGCTGAAGGCGCGGGTGGCCTCTGGGCCGTACTGGGCGGCCTTGCCGGCAAGGCGGCGGAAATAGGTGAGTGTGGCGTCGCCGGGTTTCAGGGCCAGCGCGCGGTCGTACAGGGTCTGGGCCTGGGTAAAGTCGCCCTGCTCCAGCGCCGCACGCGCCGCCCACGAGGCACAGGGGGCATTCCTGGCGTCCAGCGTCAGGCAGCGGGCGAAAAAGGCGGCGGCCTGGTCCAGCTGGCCCCGGGTGAAGGCGGCGTAGCCCAGGTTGTACTGCACGCTGGCGGCTTCGCGGGCGTCGGTCTGGGCGGCGTTTGGGGCCGCCTGAAAGTACGCTTGCCACGCCAGCTCGGCCTGGCGCCAGAAACCCACCTCGGTGTAAATCTGGGCGCGCAGCCGCAGGTAGTCGGGGTTGGTGGGGGCGGCCTGCACCGCCCGCTCGGCGGCGGCGGCGGCCTGCTTCCACAGCGGCTGGTCAATGTTGGCGCTGCCCTTTGGGTAAGCTGCGCGCGCCCGCGTGACCAGATCGCGGGCCTCGGCGGCGGCCTGCGCGGCGCCCTGGGTCTGGGTGAGCGCGGTCTGGGGCGGCGCAGGCGCAGGGCTGGGGGCAGAAGAGGTCTGGGCCAGGGCCGGCAGGGGGGCCGCGCTTAAGGCCAGCAGCAGGGTCAGGGCTCGCATGGGGGGATTTCAGCAGGCGGGCCTGACGCGCGGGGGGCGGCTTTCGTAAGGGCCGCTTCACCGTTCCCGGCACCCCCGGGGCGCGCCCCAGGCCGCACGCGGCTTCTTTTGCCCCGCGCGGCGTCTGGTAAAACAGGGCATTGTGACTGACGCTTCTTCCCCCCGCGTGTACCCGCTGCGCCTGTACGGCGACCCGGTGCTGCGCCGCAAGGCCAAGCCGCTGCTCCACACCGATCTGCTGACCGTGCCCGGCTTCTCGCCCCAGACCGTGCGGCAGGTGGCCGACACCATGCTGGAAACCATGTTCGAGGCCCGGGGCGTGGGGCTGGCCGCGCCGCAGATTGGCCTGCCGGTGCGCCTGTTCGTGGCGGTGGAATACGAGGACGACGAAGAGGAAGGCACCGACACACCCCTGAAATCGCGGGTGCTGCGCGACTACGTGATGCTTAATCCAGTGCTGCGCGTGATCGACAAGAAAAAGGACCGCTCGTACCAGGAAGGCTGCCTCAGCATCCCCGGCATTTACGAGGAGGGTGTGGCCCGCGCCCGCGCCGTGCAGGTGAGCTACACCGATCTGGACGGCCAGCCCCGCGTTATTGAAGCCGACGATTATCTGGCCCGGGTTTTTCAGCACGAAACCGACCACCTGGACGGCGTGCTGTTTCTGGACCGCCTGCCCGCCGAGGTCACCGAGGACTACCGCAAGGAACTGCTGGCCCTGCAGCAGAAGTCCAAAGCGTACTTAAGCACTCTGGCGCAGGCCCGCCGCCCCGGGGCCGACCGTTGAGCACGCCGCGTCGACCGTTGAGCACGCCGCGCGTGGCCTTTTTCGGCTCGCCCGCCTTTGCCCTGCCGGTGCTGGACGCCATCCGCGCCCAGTTCGAGGTGGTGCTGGTGGCCGCGCAGCCCGACAAGCCAGTGGGCCGGGGCCTGAAACTCACCCCGCCCCCGGTGGCCGCCCACGCCGCCGCCCTGGGACTGCCCCTGGCCCAGCCGCGCAAACTGCGGGGCAACGCGACCTTTGCAGCGCAGTTGCGGGACTCGGGGGCCGATGTGGCGGTCACCTGCGCCTACGGCAAACTGCTGCCGGGTGCGCTGCTGGCGGTGCCGCGCTTTGGCTTTTTGAACACCCACACCAGCCTGCTGCCCGCCTACCGGGGCGCGGCGCCCATTCAGTGGGCCCTGATTCGCGGCGAAACGGTCACGGGCACCACCATCATGCAAACCGATGAAGGCATGGACACCGGGCCCATCCTGCTGCAGGAGGCGCTGCCCATTCTCCCGGACTGGACCAGCGTGGAACTGGCCGACGCCCTGAGCACCCAGGCCGCGCGCCTGATCGTGCAGGCGCTGGGGCAGTTGGGCAACCTCTCCCCTACCCCACAGGACCACGCCCAGGCCACACACGCGCCCATGCTGGTGAAGGAGGACGGCTTCGTGCGCTGGACCGACGGCGCGCAGGCCGTGGTGGACCGCTTCCGGGGCGTGGCCGCGTGGCCGCAGACGACCGCCTTTCTGGGCGGCGCGCGCCTGAAACTGGGCGGCCTGCGCGTGGCCGCCGGCCAGGGCCAGCCCGGCGAGGTGCTGGCGGTGACGAATGAAGGCCTGACTGTGGCCTGCGGGGAAGGCGCCGTGACGGTCGCCACCGTGCAGCCCGAAGCCCGCAAGGCGCAGCCCGCCGCGCTGTGGGCCCAGACCGCCGGAGCGGGGCCCGGCACCCGCTTGGACCTGTGGCAACCCCCCGCCCCCTGACCCCGTACCCTGGGGTGTGAGCTTCCAGTTTCCCCTGACCCTGACCTTCAAGTTCAGCCTGCTGACCGAACTGCGCGTAACCGACGCCTCGGGGGCGCTGGTGGCGGTGGTCAAGGAAAAGACCTTCAGTGTGCGCGACGAGGTGCGCGTGTTCGCCGATGAGGCCCGCACCCAGCAGACCCACGGCATCCGCGCCGAGGGCTTTCTGGCCGGCGCCCTGGACTGGAAAGCCCGGCGCCTGATCCGCCGCGTGGACGGCACACCGGTGGGCGCCCTGCAGGCCCAGGGCATGCGCACCCTGTGGGGCGCCGTGTACGAACTGCTGGGCCCCGAAGGCGACCTGCGCTTTACCATCCGCGACGATCACCCCTGGCTGAACGTGGTTGAAGGCCTGATCGGCGCCATCCCCTTCATCGGCGACCTGATCGCGATGGGCTTTGACTACCTGGTGAACCCCACGTACACCATGACCGACACCAGCGGCCAGCCCCGCTACCGCGTGCACAAGAAACGCAGCCTCTTCTCCCGCCGCTTCACCGTGGACACCCTGCGCCCCGGCGACACCCAGGACAGCGAACTGGTGTTGCTGGGCTTGGTGCAACTGGTACTGCGCGAGCGGGAAAGGGGGTAAGGAGGGTGTGGGAAGTGGGTTGTGGGGAGTGGGGAGTGGGAAAAGAAGAAGGCGAGGGCAAACATGCCACTCGCCTTTTTCTTTTGTCTTTTGAAAAGTAGAACCTTCTGGGCCGCACCAAGTTCCCTTGCCCCACCACCGCCCAGGTTCAGACGAAGCCGTCGTGCCCGAAGGGCGCGGGCGTGGGCCGATGGGCGGAGGCGGACCACGGCGTACATCGCGGGGCGAAGCCGGGCCGCCCTACCACGTCAGTCAACGTTTGCCAGCGCAGCGCCGCTCCCCCCGTCCCCTCTGGGGATGGGGGGCTGGGGGGGTGGGGCAACGGCCAGCAAACGCCCTCACCTCACCCCTTCCAACTCGGCACCCTCCCCCCAAACACCGCAAACGCATCACACCGCGCCCGCAGCACACACACCCCGCACTTCGGGTGATGCCACGAACACACCCGCTGCCCATGCGTCAGCAGGTTGATGTGCAGCTCGTACAGAAACGGTGGGTCCGGCGGCAACAGCTTCAGCAGCGCCTTGTGCGCCGCCTGCTCGCCCATCTTGGGAATGGCGCCCACCCGGGTGCTCACGCGGTGAACGTGCGTGTCCACCGGAAACACCGGGCGCGCGTAATTAAACAGCAGGACCAGACTGGCGGTCTTAACGCCTACCCCTGGCAGGTCGGTCAGCCATTTCAGGGCGTCTTTCACCGGCATGTTTTTCAGGAAATCCAGGTCGTACCCGCCCGGCGAGTCCCGGATGGCCACCAGGGTCTGCTGAATGCGCGGCGCCTTGCTTTCGGGGTAGTTGCTGCGGCGAATGGCGTGCGCCACCTGCTCGGTGGGCGCGGCGATAATCGCGTCCCAGTCGCCCAGGGTGCGCAGTTCCTGGTAGGCGGCGTCCTCGTCGCGCCAGTTCGTGCGCTGCGAGAGGATGGTGCTGATCAGTTCGTGCAGGGGGTCGCGGCGGGGCGAGAGCGGCTTTTCGCCGTAGGCTTCACGCACCTGCTCTTTCATCCAGACCAGCAGTTCGGCCCGCTCGGTGTCCGGGCGGGCCGCGTTCAGGGGGACTTCGGTGCCCACGGCCTCAGGAGCGGCCGGCGGCTTCGGGGGCCTCGCTGTCTTCAATGTCGTCGCGGCCACCCTCGGCCGGGCCCGTCTTGGCAGCGGGGTCCACGTTGGGGGCCTGACCCTGGCTCTCGCCGTGGCCCTGGGGCGAACCGCCCTCGGCCGGCGTCTGGTTGGCGGGGTCGTAGCTGGTCTTGGGGTCGGTCATGGGGCTTAGCTTGCGCGCCTTGCCAGAGGCCACTTGCAAGAGGGGAGTGAAGGGAGATTTATCTAGGGAGGACTGAGGAGGCGCCCCGTGCCCGGCCCAACAGGGGAAAAGGCAGGGGCGGCGAAGCCTGACCCTTCGCCGCCCCTGTCCCCCTAACCTTAAGGACCCCAGGTGTTCGTGGCCCAGATAGCCCTTGGCGCACCCCCCACCTGCTCGTACAGCACCACGTTGCCGTCGTCCTGCACTTTCAGATAGGCGCCGGGGTGACCCCAGGTGCCGGCCGTCCAGACCCGTTGACCACTACTCTTGTACAGCGCGAGGTGGCCGTCACCGCCCAGGGTCAAGCGGGCCGCAGCGGTGTTGCCCCAGGTCTGCGAGGCCCAGGCCGCGCGCCCATTCTTGTAGAGCACCAGATTGCCGTCCCCCTGCATGATCAGGACATTGCGGCCATTGCACGAGGCGCGCTGCTCGTTGATGTTCAAGGTAGCGCCGCTGCTCAGCTCATCTGGGCAGACGACGGGCTGAACGGCCGCGCAGCCGTCGCCGGCCTGCGAGCGGAACAGCTTGCTGTACAGCGCGCAGCTGTTGGCGGTGAGCAGCGGGGAATTGTTCCACTGGTGGTCGCCATCGAAGGTGCGGATAAAGCCCAGCGCGGCGTTGCCTGGCAATCCCGAGGGCACGGTGCCGCCCAAGTCCCGGATCACCTGCTCGAAAGTGCTCTGGCTGAGCATGACCAGCTTGCTCAGGGTTAGGGTGTTGGCCGTGGGGGCGTAGGTCGCCAGATTGAAGCGTTCCTGCGGATTGTTGTAGCCGGTATCGGTCAGGCCCAGCGCCCGGTTCAGCTCGTCCAAGGTCAGCGACGCTCCACCCGGCAGGGCCATGGTGGCGTCGAAATAGAGTTCAGGGTTGGTCATGCGCGCCTGCCAGTCGTCCAGGCTCAGGCCCGTGGAGCGCTGCACCATACTGTCCAGTCGGTCCCGAATAAATTCGCGCACAAAGGCCAGCTCCAGGGGCGGCAGCAGATCAAACCCTGCCACCTGTCCCACCAGATCCGGGGCGCCCATCATGGAGAGCAGATGCCGGGTGGTGTAGGTGCTCAGCACCTGCTGAGCGCCGTTCGTGTCCATGCCGCCCTGCGTCAGGTCGCCGGTGGTCGTGGTGAAGATCAGCTGCCCGGAGAGCGCGGCGCTCACCTGCGGCCACGCCCGCAAGCCCGCGTCAATATCGGCGCGCCAGTGTTCCTTGTACTCGACCTTCCAGGCATTGGCCGCCATGTGCGCGGCCAGCTGGGCGCTCAGGGCCACGCGGCTGCAGCTGAAATCCAGTGGCCGGCAATCGCGGATGCGCCGCAGCAGATCGGCCTTGCGGGCGTAGTAGGCGTCAATATCGCGCTGCAACCCGGCGCGGCGTTTGGAGAAAATGGCGGGAATGGACAGCCGGCTGTCGTTGTGCTGGTAGAGCCCATGCAGCGGTGTACCGGGCCGCGCGTCGATGAGGTTCTGGTAGATGAAGTTCTCGGCGCCGCTGATACTCAGGTCGTTGCGCGTGACCAGCGCGCCGCCCCCACCCACCCGCACGATGTTGGGCGTTCGTTTGCCAATGTAGCCTTCCAAGACCAGATGCTGGACCGCGTTCGCGCCCAGTTCAAAGGCGCCGCCGGTGTAGTGGTTGACCAGACTGTGGGCAAACATGTCCCCGGCCGCGTGGGTGATAAAGCCAGCGGTGAACGCCCGCGCTGCGCCGCCCTGCGTGCGGCTGGCCTGAAACAGGTGCTGCAGCCACGCGTCGCTGTTCCCTGGGGTAATGGAAGGGTCGGTGCTGGGCAGATCACCCGGATGAATCATCTGCTGACCTGTGAGCAGGTCTGGGTACGCATCTGGACCCACCACCCCCGCACGGTACTGGGCTGTGTAGGTTCGCAGGTCCTGCAGCAGCGCCGGATCCACCGGATACTGACGGGTGGCGACCACCTGCGTCCCACTGAGCTGGTCAATAGAGACGTACCCGTCATCCAGGGCGTCGCGCAGGGCTTCTTCCGCCACGGCGATGTGGGTGCTGGGCTTCCAGGCGCCCGCCAGCCCCGAGCACAGGGCCAGCAGGGCGGCGCTGCGCAGCAGGGTGTGGCGCCTGGAGGCGATTCGGGGCGCAGACGGAGCAGGGAAACGGTGCATTATTTGGCCTCCATGGCGGGGTGATAGGGGGCGAAGCTGGCTTCGGTCTTGAGGGCTGTGGCCGTGTTCACTGGGGTCAGGGCCTCCACAGAGCGGACCCCTGCGACGAGCGCAGGCAGCAGCAGGCCGTCATCGGTGACCAGATCCGGCTGACCCTGGGCCACCAGCGTGGGCTTGCCCTCGGTCTGCACCAGCCAGGTGAAGTCAAAGGCGCGGTGGTCACCGCCCCCGCTGGCCAGGGCCAACACGGGGGCGTCCCGCTCGGCGCCAGCCACTTCGCGGGCGTCCTCAGCGCTCAGCGCCTTGGCCGGGGTGGTGAGCAGAGCCAGCCGGGGGCGGCCCACCTCTTTCAGGTCCACGGCCTCATGCCGGGGGGCCGCCTCGTCGGGCGTGACCGGCAGCAGCGGCAGGCGCACCCAGCCGGCCAGTTCGCCGCCCGGGAGCAGCAGAGGCACCAGGGCCGCGTCGCCCACCTGGGCCAGGGTCCGCTGAAGCTCAGCGGCGCTCTCGGCGTCCTGCGCAGCGTCGCCATCAGGCAGGGGGAGGTCTACCAGGGAGCGCACCGCCACTGGCTCACCCAGCGTCACTCGGTCGGCCCGCAGGCGGTCGCCGTCCAGCAGCTCACGTGCCCAGCCGGGCACTTCGCCGGTCAACGGGATGGACGCCACGCCGCCCTGGGCCATAAACGCTTCGGTCGCGCTGGCCGGGGTGTGCAGGGCGTCAAGCGCTTCGGCCTGCAGGTCCTGCGCCGGGGACAGACCTTGCGTCTGAATAACCACCGGGCCAGCCGGCGTGGCGGGCAGGCCGCAGCTGGCCAGTCCCAGGGCCAGCGTGAGGCCGGCCAGACGAAGCTTCAGAGGGGGATGTGCACGTTCTTTTGGCATGCCAGGAGCTTGCCGCAGGCCTGGGGAACGCCCAGGGAACGCGGCGCGGGCCGCGCCGCGTTCCCTGCCAGCACCGCCCGCAGCCTTCTGGCACAGCGGGGCCCCCAGGCCATACGGACCTGGGGGCACGGGGAAGCGGGTTTATACGAACTGCCGTCCAGTTCTGGACATCCGTCCTTGTTCCTTGTCTGCTGCGCGGTTCTGCAAGTTTCTCCGGCCGGAAACATTTCGTCACACCTGACGAAATGTTTCCGAAGCCGTGTGGCTTACCAGCGAATGCTGCCCGTAGACTTGTCCACGGTGAAGCGGTACACCTCGGCGGAGTGGCAACTGGTGCAGCCGGTGGGGGCGGGATCGTACACCGTGCGCCCACCAGCGGTCACGGCCAGGTCAATGTTGCGGCGGTAGCTGCCGAACACGCCCGACGACCGGCGCGAGATGCTGCTGACGCGGATGATCGTCTCACCAGACAGGTTCAGGTCATTCACGATGTTCAGCGTGCCGTTGCCGCTCAGGTTGCCAATGCGGGTGACCACACCGGTCTGGGGGTCAATCTTGTCCACCTCCACGTCGCCGGTCACGCTGGTGAAGTTCAGGTTCAGGTCGGTGTAGGCCGTGCCGGGGTTGCTGGGGCCGGGCTGGCCGCCGGTCCAGCAGGGCAGCGGACGTTTCCAGTCCAGCACCTGGGCCTGCCACGTGCTGGAGGTGATCAGGGGGAAGGCCACGCCGGCATCGGCGCGCACGCCCACCGCGGGGCAGATCTCGAAGCTGGCACTCTGGCCCACCACGACAGCAGCGCGGGCATCGGCCTCAGCGAAGGGCTTGGCGTGCACAAAGACCTGCGGGCCGCTGGTGGACGCACTGTACAGGGCCAGAATCCCCTTGGCCCCCACGTAGGCGTGGGCATGCCCGGTGCCGTTGACCGTGGCCGGCTGGCTGTTCACGTTCGCGCTGTGCTCGCTGATACCGCTCCAGCCGCTGCCCTTGTTGTACTCCACGCCGTAACGGCCATTGAAGGTCTGCGACACCTCGTAGTGCAGCGTGGCGCTGATCTGGCCGTCGGTGCCCACCGTGGGCACCAGAATGGGCGTGATCACCACCGGCACCGGCCCGATCATGAAGGTGATGGGCGTGAACGTCACCTGCCACTGGGTGAGGTCCTTGGCCTTGTTCCAGCTGTACGAACCCTTGGCGTCGACTATGGCGCGGGCCGACTGCGAGAGCTTTACCCCGGCGTCAAAGTGCCGCAGGCTGAACCAGCGGATGCTGACATTGATAAAGGCGTCGGCCTGGGCGCTCAGCTGGCCGTCAAAGGTGGCGTAGTTGGTGCTCGGCACGCGGCTGCGCAGGCCCCCCGCCGCGCCGTCGTCGCAGCTCAGGTCACGCTGGGCGTGGTCGTACAGGCAGAAGGGCGACTTGTTGAAGCTGAAGAGGCGGAAGTCGCGCTGGGCGCCCAGGTTGCCCTGGCTCTGGGCCCGCTGCGCCCGGATCATCTCGCCGGACTTCTCGTAGTCAATGCTGCCCTCATCCAGCGCCACCGCCGCGTCCAGGTCGCCGTCCTGAATCACCTCTTCCAGCGTCACCTCGCCCGTGTACACCGTGGTGGTCTCGCCCTGCACCTCAATGGCCTTCACGCGGCCCAGCAGGCCGGCCGGGGCGGCTTCGGTGGGGCGGCTGGCCAGCACCATGCCTTCTTTCAGGCTGGCCAGCAGCGGGCTGTCGCTGCGGAACACCAGTTCGCGGCCGTCCTCAGAGGCTTTCAGCAGTCCTGCGCGGTCCTGGGCCCCCAGCACCCGGGTGGTGTCGGGCACCACGGCGTCGGGGCGCACGCCGTCAGAGTTCCAGGGGTTGGCGTTCTGGTCGTCAATCGCTACCCAGAAGCGGTTTTCCGTGTTCAGGGTGCCGTTGGCGGAGAAGCGCCAGCCGCCTTTCTGCCCGTCGGCCTGCCCATCGTGGAATTCGGCCATGCGCCAGTCCTTCCCGAATTCGGTGGCACACAGCAGGTCCGCCATGGCACGGGAGGTCAGGGCGCTGCCGGCCACGGGCGGCGTCAGGCGCACCTCGCCGCCTGCCCAGCCGTTGTAGAAGTCCAGCTTCAGGCCCTCGGGGGCGGGGCGGCCATCGGGGTTCAGGCACAGCAGGGGCAGTTCGGCGGTGGCGGCCGTGTCGCCCTGGTAAGGGTCGGTGGCCTCGTCGGCGCCCACCCGCACCACGTCGCCCTCCTGGCCCAGCACCCGCCACGTCATGCCGCGCCACGCCTCACTGACATTCAGGGTGCTGAGGTTGCGGGCGCGGCCAGCGGCCGGGGCCAGATCGGCGGGCTTCTGCAGGGCAGGGCCTGCCGCCTGGGGGGCTTTGGTCGGCGCGGGCGCCGTCTGGGTACCGCAGGCGGCGAGCAGCAGGGTCAGGGACAGCACGGGCAGGGACAGGTGTTTCATGGGAGAACCTCGGGGAATGAAAGGAGACGGAGAGCGGCGGGCGAACGGTGCAGGGGGAAATCCAGCCGCCACCAGGGCGCCGGTTTCATGCCTTCAGCGTGGCCGGGGAGGGTGGAACGCCCAGGGAACCCGGGGCCGTGCCCGTCAGGGAACGCCGCCCTGGGTGCGTGCGGCACCCCGAGCGCTGGGCCGGGGCCCTGACCGTGCCGGAACAGGGCGCGCGGTAGACTGCCCTCACCCATGACCTCTGCGCCCAGACGTTCGGCGGTGCCCCGCCCCGCGCGCTTCGAGCGGCCCCGCACCGGGCTGCTGCTTCAGCTGTCGGACACCGTGGACCTGCCGCTGATCGTGCTGGCGGCCCCGGCGGGCTACGGCAAAACCACCCTGCTGGCGCAGTACGCCCGGGTGACGCCCCGGCGCGTGGCGTGGTGCCGCGCCGGGGCGCACGACGGCCCCGCCACCCTCAGCGCCCGGCTCGCCGCGGGCCTGCCCGAACTCGCGGCGCTGGCCAGCCCGGATCCGCGCACGCCGCCGGGCGCGCTGATTGAGCAGCTGGCGGCGGCCCTGGACACCCTGAACGAGGGCGCCGACCTGATCGTGGACAACGTGGAAGACGACGCGCAGCGGGCGTGGCTCTCGGACCTGGCCGACACCCTGCAAGAAGGCCACCGCCTGCTGCTGAGCACCTACAGCACCGGCGGGCTGCGGCTGGCGCGCCGCTTGGCCGAAGGGCGCGCGCTGGTGCTGGACGCCACCGACCTCGCCTTTACGCCCGCCGAGAGCGCCGCGTACCTGAGCGAACGCGGCGGCCACGTGCAGGAGCGCGACCTCGCGCACCTGGGCGGCTGGCCGGCCGGGCTGGCGCTGTCGGCCCACGGCGCCTCGCGCCACGCCAGCGCCGACGATCTGGTGCGCGACGCCCTGGGCACCCTGCCGCCCGCCGTGCAGGCCCACCTGTGTGCCCTGGCCCCGCTGGACGTGTGGACCGAGGCCGACGCGGCGGCCCTGGCCCCCGGGCTGGGCCCCGGCTGGGTGGCCGCCGTGCAGCGCGTGGGCCTACCCGTCACGCCGCTGGGGGGCGGCGCCTACAGCCCCCACCGCCTGCTGAGCCGGGTGCTGGACAGCGAACTGGCGCGCGAACCGGCGCGGGCCCGCAGCGCCCGGGCCGCCGCCGCCGAGATCGCCGAACGCCGCGGCGACCCCGAGCGCGCCGCCCGGCTCTACCTGGACGCCGGGGCGCTGCCGCAGGCCCGGCGGCTGGCCCAGGACCTGGTGCCGCTCTACCGCGACCGGGGCGAGCACCGCCTGACCCGCGCGCTGCTGGAGCGCTGCGGGCCCGACACGCTGGACCCCGCGCTGCAGGAGCGCCTGGCCTGGGCCCAGATCGAAACGGGCGCCGCCGCCAGCGGTGAGGCCCGCCTCGAAGCCCTGCGCGCCGCCGGCCAACTCAGTCCGTCGGGCCTGGCCTCGCTGGCCATGGTGCGCGGGCGCCAGGGCGACACCGGGGCGCAGTACGCCCTGGCCCGCCAGGGGCTGGCGCAGGGCGGCGCGCCCGTGCCGGCGCTGTTCTGGCCCTTTGTGCAGGCCGCGCTGCGCCTGGGCCACCTGCACGAGGCCGAGGACGCCGCCGACACCTTCTGGCGCTGGGCCCAGGGCGGCGCCGACCCGGTGCGGCAGGCCGAGGCGTGGCAGCTGCGCGCGCTCGTGTGGCGCCGCACCCGCCCTGCCCAGGACGCCGCGCAGGCCCTGGCCCAGGCGCGCGCCGCCTATGAGGCGCTGGGCTGGCAGGGCCGGGCGGCCGCCGTGCACCTGGACGAACTGGACCTTGCGGTGCAGGCGGGGCAGGCCAGCGAGGTGCTGGCCCTGACGCTGGACGCCCTGGAAAGCCGCCTGCCCAGCGGCGCGGCGGTGGCGCAGGTGCGCCGCCTGCGCCTGCTGGGCACGGTGCAGCGCCGCCTGGGCCAACTGGAGGCCGCCGAAGGCACGCTGCGCCGAGCGCTGCAGGCCGCGCAGGAGGCCGGCATTGACCCGCAGAGTGGCCTGACCCAGGCCCTGGCCGAGGTGGTGCAGGAGCGGGAACGCGGCCTGCCAGAACCTGGGCCAGCCGCCGGGCCGGGCCCCGCAGCCCCAGACGCGCCCCCGGCCCCGGCGCCCTACCGCCTGACCGTCACCACCCTGGGGGACTGCCGGGCGGCCATCAACGGGCAGGCCATCAAACTGGGGCTGGCCAAGGCGCGCGAACTGCTGGTGTGGCTGGCCCTGCACGGTTCGGGCTCGCGCGACGAACTCGTCACGGCCCTGTGGGACGGCTCGGCCGAGGAGCGGCACATCGAATACTTCCGGGTGACGGTGCGCCGCCTGCGCGCCGCGCTGCGCGAGCACCTGCCCGACGGGCTGGACCCCCTGCCCTACGCCGATGGCCGGTACCGCCTGGACGCGGCCCTGACGGTGGTGCTGGACCTGCACGCGCCAGCCGGGCCGGGGGCCCTGAAACCCTTCCTACCGGGGGTGGACAGCGAGTGGGCCGACACCTACCGGCAGGCGCACGCCCAGCGCGCCGCGGCGGCGCTGCTGGCCCAGGCGGCGGCCTCTGCCCCACCCCAGGCGGCCGAGACCTGCCGCGCCCTGCTGAGCGCCGATCCCCTGCTGTGCCCGGCCCACGAGGGCCTGATTCTGGCCCTGCGCGCCCAGGGCGACGAGGCGGCGGCCCGGCAGGCCCTGCACGCCTACGCCCGGGTGCTGCGCGAGGAATACGGCGAGGGCCTTCCCCCCGCCTTTCAGGCCCTGCTGCCCCAGGCCGCGCGCTGAGCCTGTTTCCGGGTTCCCTCCGCCAGCGTTCCCTGATCGTTCCCTGGTGATCCGGCACCCTGACACCGAGAGGACCCCCCATGACCCAGACCCTGCGCGCCCTGCTGCCCCTGACCCTCGCTGGCCTGCTCGCCTCCTGCGGCGGAATGACCCCGACCCCCCCGGCAGCACAGGCCCCACTCAGCGCCCTGAACGAAGACATCTGCCCGTCGTGCGGCCGGCCCAGCATCAGCGTGCGGCCCGGCTGGGTGTGGCAGGCCCCGGCCGCCGGGCTGGTGGCGTCCAGCGGCGAGGGCCTGAGCCCCGAGGCCGCGCCCGAATGGGCTGCGTCACGGGCCGTGGCCGCCGAGGCGCGCAGCCGTGGCCGCACCCTGTGGGAAGTGGACCTGCAGGGGGCGCCGCTGCCCAAAGAAGCCCCGGTGATTTGTGTGGACGACAGCCACGAAGAGCGCCCGGTGCTCGTGCCGGCCCTCACGCTGGCCCTGAGCCCCTTTTCACCGGGCACGGCCCGCAACGTCTGGACGGGCGCGCGCCTGGCGTTTTCCAAGCCGGTGGCGGCCGAGGCCGTGCAGACCGAGGCCCAAGGTCAGGAACAGTGCGCCGCCGAGTTTGGCCCGGGGTGGCGCATGCTGCGCAGCGACCACGCGGCCGACGCGCTGCCCCTGGGCACCCAGGCCCTGACCCTGTGGGCGCTGCAGACCCAGCCATGAACCGCGCCCGCGCCCAGTGGCAGGCGCTGGCCCCCAGCGTGGGCAGCCTGCTGGACGAACTGCACGGCACCTTTGCCACCCACGACCTCACCAGCACCTGGAACGCCGGTCAGCGGGCCCAGGCCCTGCAGCTGGTGGACCGGCTGCGGCGCGCGTGGGCCCGGGAACATGTGGCCCTGGATGATCTGGCGGCCCTGGAGGCCCTGACGGCGGGCCTGAACCTGCCGGCCACCGTGACCTGCCGCGCCGGTCTGGAAGGCGTGCAGGGCCATTTCCGGCGGGTGGTGGAAGCCACCTATGAGGCGCTGGCAGAGTAGGACGGGCAGACGTTCAGTTCTGGACCTCCGTTGCAGAGCCGCCCGATTCGTGTCTCCTCAATCACTCGCTGTTGATCTTGAGATCAACCGAGCGGTGCGAGGTGCTTAACCAGAACATCGCGCCAGGCGTGGCGGCATGTTCCGAAAGCCGTATGGGCGCCTTACTCGCGCGGCCGCGTTTCCCAGCGAATCACTTCCAGCCAGTTCACGGCCACGTACACCGGCAGGAAGCTCAGGGCGAACGCGAGCACCCAGCCCACGCCAATCAGCAGGGGCAAGGCCCCCCGGATGTAAACCGCCCCCCGAGCCCCAGAAACCACAGCCCCACCGGCAGCAGGCTCCAGAGGCTGGCCCCCAGCACGCCCAGCGCGGCCCGGAGGCCGAGGTCACGCCGCCCCATCCACACGCCGTAGGCGAAGATGGCCCCGGCCGCCAGCAATGTCACCTCGAAGCTCGCGCCCGTATTGAGATTGGTGTTCGTGTTCATACGGCGACCTTACGTGGCGCAGCGGGCGCCCGTTGCCCCACATGACCGGGGGCCGCGCCCCCCACAGCAGGCGCGGCCCCCAGAAAAGCGCTGATGTTCAGCTGTGCGTCATGTCCAGCGGCACGACCCACTGGGCAAATTCGTCTTCGGTCACGTAGCCCAGGGCCAGCGCGGCGTCTTTCAGGCTGCTGCCTTCCTTGTGCGCCTTTTTGGCAATGGCGGCGGCCTTGTCATAGCCAATGTGCTTGTTCAGGGCGGTCACCTGCATCAGGTTGATGCTCAGGTTGTGCTCGATTCGGTCCAGGTTGGGTTCAATGCCCACGGCGCAGTTGTCGTTGAAGGCCAGGCTGGCGTCGGCAATCAGGCGAATGCTTTCCAGCACCGCGTGGACCATCACGGGCTTGAACACGTTCAGCTGGAAGTTCCCCTGCGAGCCCGCAAAGGCCACGGTGGCGTCGTTGCCGAACACACGGGTGGCCACCATCGTTAGGGCCTCGCTTTGCGTGGGGTTCACCTTGCCGGGCATGATGCTGGACCCGGGCTCGTTTTCCGGAATGGTGATCTCACCGATGCCGTTGCGGGGCCCGCTGGCCAGCCAGCGCACGTCGTTGGCCATCTTCATCAGGGCGCCGGCCAGGGTGCGCAGGGCGGCGCTGGTCTGCACCAGGGCGTCGTGGGCCGAGAGGGCCGCGAACTTGTTCTCGGCGCTGCGGAAGGGGTAGCCGGTTTCCTCGCTGAACTTCTGCGCGGCGAGGTCCCCGAACTGCGGGTGCGCGTTCAGGCCGGTGCCCACCGCCGTGCCGCCGATGGCGAGGTCGTACAGGCCCTGCTCGGCGTGCTTCACTTCGGCCAGCGCGTAGTCCAGCTGCGCCACCCAGCCGCCGATTTCCTGGCCTAGGGTGATCGGCGTGGCGTCTTGCAGGTGGGTGCGGCCCACCTTCACCAGTCCGGCGTGCTGTTCGGCTTTCTGGGCCAAGGTGTCCCGCAGCTGGCCCACCGCGCCGTACAGCCGCTCGTTCAGTTCCAGCACCACGGCGATGTGCATGGCGGTGGGAAAGGTGTCGTTGCTGCTCTGACCCCGGTTCACATGGTCGTTGGGGTGCACGGGGCTCTTGGTGCCCATCTCGCCGCCCGCCATCTCGATGGCGCGGTTGGAGATCACCTCGTTGGCATTCATGTTGCTCTGGGTGCCGCTGCCCGTCTGAAAAACCACCAGGGGAAAGTGGTCGTCCAGCTTGCCTGCAATCACCTCGTCGGCCGCCTGCACGATCAGGTCGGCCACCTCGCGCGGCAGTTCACCCAGGTCAGCGTTGGCCTGCGCGGCGCCCTTTTTCAGAATGCCCAGGGCCCGGATCACCGGGCGGCCCCACACGAAGGTGTCGCGGCCAATGGGGAAGTTGTGAATGGAGCGTTCGGTCTGCGCGCCCCAGTAGCGGCTGGCGTCCACATCCAGCGTGCCCATGGTGTCCGACTCTTTGCGGTAGGTCGTCATTGCGCCCCCAAGTGTAAGGCGGCGCGGCTGTCACGCCCGGGGGCACAGCCCTGTGGCCCGGGAAGCGGCGGCCTGTCTTGAAGAAAAGCGGCAGGCGGGCCCCCCTGACCACTTGGCGGAGGCGGGCGCGCGCCCCGTCTGCCACAGTGGGGGGTGTACCTGGAAGTGCCTCCCCACCCCCGGCTGCGCCACCTGGTGCGGATGTACTGGCAGGTCGAGGAATTCCACGGGCCCGGCCAGGAGGAACACCGTTTCATGCCCGAGCACACCGTGCGCCTCACCTTTTTTAGCGGCGACTCCTGGCAGGCGGGCGCGGGGCCGGACTCGCCGCTGGAACGCCTGCCTGGCGCCACGCTGACCGGCATGCTGCTGTCGCCCCGGCGCTTGGTGTCGGTGGGCCTGACGCGGGCGCTGGGCGTGGAACTGTATCCCTGGGGCGCGCGCCAACTGTTCGGCTGGTCCATGGAGGTACAAGGGCTGGACCTGACCCCAGTGTCGGCGCCGGTCAGCCGCGCGGTGCCGGCCCTGCTGCGGGCGGGCGCCTGGGCCGAGGCCCGCGACGTGCTGGATGATTGGCTGCTGGAACGCCTGAGCCTCCACGAGCGCGAACTGGGCCCTGCCGTGCAGGCGGCGGCTGCTCTGTACGCCTCGCTAGGCACGGCGCGCATTGGCGCTCTTGCCCAGGAACTGAACGTGAGCCCACGTCACCTGGAACGCGGCTTCGCGCACGAGGTGGGCGTGAATGCCAAGACGCTGGCCCGCCTGATCCGCTTTGAAGAAGCCCACAACCGCCTGTATGTGAACCCAGACGAGCCTCTGGCCGGTCTGGCGGTTGATCTGGGCTTTGCCGACCAGGCCCACCTGACCCGCGAATTCCGCGCGCTGGCGCACATGACGCCGGGGTCGTTTGCTGCCTATGCCCGGCAGATGACCCATGTCCACGACGCGCTGAACCCGGCGAACACGCTGGGTTCCGTGACGCCGGTGGTGGCCGCGCCCCGGCCCACTGAGGGCCCGTAAAGGCGACTGGGGCGCTGTCGCATTTCTACAAGAGCTGCCGCCCGCCTCTCCCCTACCCTGCGGAGCATGACTGGTTCTTCCTCACCCCGTACGCCCCTGCTGTTTCTGCTCAGCACGGCCTTTCTCTTTTCCATCGGCATGACGCTGGTGTTTCCGGTGCTGCCGTTCATCGTGATGCAGTACGTCCCCAACGAGCACCAGCAGGCCGGAGTGATTGGTCTGCTGACCGCTGTGTTCGCGCTGCTGTCGTTTTTCTCTGCGCCCGTGATGGGCGCCCTGAGCGACACCTATGGCCGCAAACCGGTGCTGATTGCCAGCCTGCTGGGCTCGGCGGTGGGATACGTGCTGTTTGGGATTGGCGGCAGCCTGGCCATGCTGTTTCTGGGCCGCGCGATTGACGGCCTGACCGCGGGCGGCATGAGCGCCATGTTCGGCTACATTGCCGACCACACCAGCAAGGCCGAGCGCGGCAAGGTGTTTGGACAGATTGGCGCCACCGTCGGGGCAGGCTTCATCATCGGGCCGGCCATTGGGGGGCTGCTGTCGCACGTCAGCCTGTCGGCGCCCATGTACGCCGCCGCCGCCGTGTGCCTGCTCAACAGCCTGTGGGGGGCGCTGGCCATGCGCGAACACCGCCCTGCCCGCACCGAGCGCGCGCCGTTCGATGCCGCGCACCTGAATCCCTTCTTGCAACTCAAGGGCGCCCTGGCCTACCCCGTGATTCGCCGCCTGGTCACCGTCAGCGTGCTGTTCGTGGTGCCCTTCAGCATCATGGGGGTCAGCAACGCCCTGCTCACGCGCGATGTGTTCGGCTGGGGACCCGGCCAGGTCAGCACGCTGTTTATTGTGGTGGGCGTGGCCGACATCATCGCGCAGGGCTTTTTGCTCCCCCACCTCATCCGCTGGCTGGGCGAGCGCGGTGTGGCGCAGCTGGGCCTGGGGCTGGGCTCGGTGGGCCTGATCGGCCTGGCGCTGCTGCCTGCGGTGCATTCCGCGCCGCTGGCGTACATCGGCGTGCTGTTCTTCGCCACAGGCGAGGGCATTTTCAACGCGGCCCTGGGCACGCTGCTGTCCATTTCCGCCCCCGAAGACGCCCAGGGCCGGGTGCAGGGCGGCTCGCAGGCCTTCAACGCGCTGGCGCAGATTGCCGGGCCACTGACCGGCGGGGCGCTGTACGCCCGCTTTGGCCCCGGCGCCACGTATGGGGCAGGCGCCGCCATGGTCCTGGTGGCGCTGGCCGTCCTGACCGGCAGCCACACGCCCACGCCCGACCTTCACGCGGCGGAAGCGGCAGACTGAAGACGCGAACCAGCCCAGGGCCAGACCTTCCCGTCTGGCCCTGTTTCATGCTTGGGGGCGCCAAACTCCATACACTGACTCCCAATGCGGCAGTATCTGGACCTCCTTCAGCACGTCCTTGACCACGGCACCGTGAAAACCGACCGCACCGGCACCGGCACGCGGTCGGTCTTTGGGCACCAGATGCGCTTTGACCTGCGAGAAGGCTTTCCACTGGTCACCACAAAAAAGGTGCACCTGAAAAGCGTGATCTACGAACTGCTGTGGTTCCTGCGCGGCGAGAGCAACGTTCACTGGCTTCAGGAACGCGGCGTGAGCATCTGGGATGAGTGGGCGGACGAAGAGGGCGAACTGGGACCGGTGTACGGGGTGCAATGGAAAAGCTGGCCCACGCTGGACGGCGGTCACATTGACCAGATTGCCAGGGTCGTGGAGCAGATCAAAAGCAACCCCGACTCGCGCCGCCTGATCGTCTCGGCGTGGAACGTGGCCCAGATTGACCAGATGGCGCTGCCTCCGTGCCACGCCCTGTTTCAGTTCTATGTGGCGGATGGGCGCCTGAGCTGCCAGCTTTATCAGCGCAGCGCGGACGTTTTTTTGGGCGTGCCTTTTAACATCGCTTCCTACGCCCTGCTCACCCTAATGGTCGCTCAGGTCTGCGGGCTGGAACCCGGCGAGTTCATCTGGACCGGGGGCGATGTGCACCTCTATAGCAATCATCTGGAACAGGCCAGGCTGCAACTGTCGCGCGAGCCCCGGCCCCTCCCCACCATGCACCTGAACCCGGACGTGACGGATCTGTTCGCCTTCCGCTATGAGGACTTTCGCCTGGAAGGCTATGATCCCCACCCCGCCATCAAGGCCCCGGTGGCGGTGTGAAACGCCCCAGTTTCGACGATCTGGGCCTCGCCACCGCCCGGCTGTGGTCAGGGCGCAGCGCGGACACCAAGGTGCAGGTGGACAGCGGCCTTATTCATTTGGCCTGCAGTGGGCAATAAGCCTATGGCGAAGGTCAGCGGGATTTACGCCATTGTCCACCGGGAAAGTGGGAAGGTTTATATCGGAAGTGCTGTGGATATTGCCAGCCGCTGGAGGCTGCACAGGAAGCAGCTTCAGGATGGCACCCACCACGCCGTCCAGCTGCAAAGGGCCTGGAGGAAATATGGCCCCCTGACTTTCGAGTGGCGCGTGCTGGAGCAGTGTCCTGCCCCCGAGCTGCTCGCACTGGAGCAGACATACCTCGACTCCATGCCTGAGGCCGAGAAGTACAACTCCTCTCCCACAGCGCGCAGTCCGCTGGGCACCAAGCACCGGCCGGAAGTGGTCGAGGCGATGCGGCAGCGGGTTATCGCGGCCTATGCTGACCCCGTCTTCAGGGCCAAACACCGCGAGGCCCAGAAGCGGCGCTTTGCCGATCCCGCCCAGAAAGACGTCATTCGAAAGCGCAACAGCGGCCTGTACCGCGTGACTTCGCCAGCCGGCGAGGTGATGGAAGTGGAGGGCATGACGCGCTTTTGCAAAGAGCGGGGTCTGTCTTCGACTCGAATGCTGGCTCTCGCCCGTGGCCACAGCAGCAAGAAAGACTTCAAAGGATGGAAGGTGGAAGAGCTTCGACCGTCGCGTTCTGGTCTGGGCCGCCGCACCGGAAGCCTGCCCGCCCTGCCCAACAATCCCAGAGGGTGGCGCAACCAGAAAGCGTTTGTCGCCCGCGCGCCGGATGGAAGGACCCTTGAGGGTGTGGGCCTCGCCGCCTTCGCCCGGCAGACGGGGTTGAGCGAGGAAGGGCTGCGCAACGTCGCCGCCCGCCGAAATGCCCACTGCGGGGGTTGGGTGATCCGCTGGAAGAATGATTATCAGGGCGAATCCGACCTGCTGATCCCCACGCGTGGCCGGGGCATGGTCAGGCGCTACCTCCTGACGAGTCCAACGGGCGAGGTGCACCGAACAGACAACCTTTCAGGATTCGCCGCGCAACACGGCCTGAATGCGCCCACCCTTGTCGAAGTGGCCAGAGGCAGGAGAAATCATCATCACCGCTGGAGGTGTATCTATGACGACCAAGAAACAGCAGGAATGGGACAGAACCTACCTGCAGACCGCGCAGTTGTTCGCCAGTCATTCTCATGACCCTGCGCTCAAAGTTGGCGCTGTGGTGGTTGACCAGGCAAACGGCTCCATCATTTCCATCGGCATCAACGGGCGTGGGCGTGGCCGGCCCAATGTGCGGCTTTCAGACGAGCCGGGAAAATCCGGATGCGCCCACGCTGAAATGAATGCGCTGGCGCGCGCATCCTGGCAAGGTGAAAAGTCGTACACCCTTTATGTCACCCACTCACCCTGCGCGGTGTGCGCCGCCTTGATTTTGAATGTCCCGATCAAACGGGTGGTGTACGGCACGGCTTACCGCGACAACACAGGAATCAATGAGCTGGTGGAAGGCGGGGTGGAGGTTGTTCATCTCTCGTAAGGCCCTGCTGGCCGCCAACTGGAACGCCGAGGGCCACACCCTGTACGTGACCCACGAACCCTGCGCCGCCTGTGCCCGGCTGATCGTGAATGCGCGCCGGATCAGCCGGGTGCTGTACGAAACGAATTACCGCGAGACGCTGCGGGTGGACGCCGGACTGCCCAGCGGCGAGGCCATTTTGCGCGCAGCGGGCATCCAGGTGGAGTGCCGGGGGAGCACCGATGGCGCCTGAACTCTTTGCCATCGTGGCCATGACGCCGGGGCGCGTGATTGGTAGGGGCGGCACCCTGCCCTGGCGCCTGCCCGCCGATCTGGCGCACTTCCGGCGGCACAGCCTGGGGGTGCCGAACGTCATGGGCCGCAAGGTCTGGGATTCGCTGGGGGGCCGCGCGCTGCCGGGGCGGGCCAACATCGTCCTCACGCGCAACCGCGCGTTGGTGGCGCCCGGGGCCACGGTGGTGCATAGCCCCGAAGCCGCCCTGGCGGCGGCTGGGGACGCGCCCCGCATAGCCATCATTGGCGGAGAGGAGATTTACCGCCTGTACCTGCCGCAGCTCACCCGGATCGAACTGACCCTGGTGCATGCCGATCTGGACGGCGACACCTTTTTCCCGGAGCTGCCGGGCGGCTGGCAGGTGCAGCAGGAAACCGTGCGGCCCGCCGACGAGCGCAACCCCTACGACCTCACGTTCCAGACCCTGCGGCGCCCGCTGGCCCCCACCGTGCCTCGCCCGCAATCCTGAAGTGGCCCGGGCTGGCACAATGCCGGGCATGAGTCTGGTGGATGTTGCCATTGTTGGGGCGGGGCCGGTGGGACTGGCCGCCGCTATCGCCTGCAAGCGCGCGGGCCTGAGTTATGTGGTGCTGGAAAAGGGCTGCGTGGTGAACGCCATTTTCGAGTACCCCACCTACATGACCTTTTTCACCACCGCCCCCGAGCTGGAAATTGGCAATCACCCCATGGTGACCGGCCACGACAAGCCCGACCGCCGCGACGCCCTGATGTATTACCGGCTGGTGGCCCAGCGCGAGGCCCTGAACGTGGAGCAGTACACCGAGGTTAAGCGGGTGCACGCCGCGCCGGCCGGGTTCACCCTGGAAATAGAAAGACGCGACGGCACGCCCGGCGTGGTGGAAGCGCGGCGGGTGGTGGTGGCCACCGGGTACTACGACAACCCGCATGTCATGGGCATTCCCGGCGAAGATTCCGAGAATGTCAGCCACTACTACACCGAGGCCCACCCGTTCATGGGCCTGAACGTGACGGTGATTGGCGCGGGCAACAGCGCCGCCGACGCCGCCCTGGACCTGTGGCGCAGCGGCGTGAATGTCACCATGATTGTGCGCGCCCCGGAACTGAAATCCACCATCAAATACTGGGTGCGCCCGGACCTGGAAAACCGCATCAAGGAAGGCAGCATCGCCGCGCACTTCAACTCGCAGGTCGTGGAGATTCACCCGGAGCATGTGCTCGTGCAGCGCCCTGACGGCACCACCTGGAACCTGCCCACCCACTTCACCTTCGCCCTGACCGGCTACCGCCCCGACCTGTCGTTCCTGTCGGGCCTGGGGCTGGCGCAGCACCCCGACGAATGCCTGGTGCTGGACGAGCATTACCAGAGCAGCGTGCCGGGGCTGTTCGTGGTGGGCAGCGCGGGCTTTGCGGGCAAGACCAACCAGGTGTTTATCGAGAACGGCCGGCATCATGCCGTGGCCGCCGTGGCCGAGATTGAGCGGCAACTGGCAGCCGCGCAACCGCTGGCGCTGGGCTAAGCCGCGCAGCCGGCCCAAACCTTATCTGCCGCTCTGGGCCCCTGGGTCCGGGGCGGTTGCATATGTGCCCTGCTTCCCCCACCTCTCCCCTGTGCGTGAAGGTTCGCCTTCATCGGTGCCGGCGGGGGGCGTGGAATACTCGCGCCATGTTCAGCCCCTTCCGGCACACCTACGTGCTGAGCGCCCTGCTGCTGGTGGCCGGGCCCAGCGCCCCAGCCCAGACGGCCTCTCCCCCACCCCCCGCGCAGACGGTCCCAGTGATTCCGGCGGTGCCGCCCAGCGAACCCGCCCCTGTGCCCCCGGCCCCGCCCACCGAGCCAGTGCCAGCGCCACCAGAGCCCACGCCCGCCCCGCCAGAAACGCCAGCACCTGCCCCGGCCACACCACCTGTCACACCGCCCGCTGCCAAAATCACCGCGCCGCTGCTGATCACCGTGAATGCCGCGTGGCCCGCGCTGGTGGACGGCAAGAAGACCACGGTGCCGTTCACCCGCACCCTGACCATTCCCGGTAAGCGCGTGGCGGCGCTGCGCCAGCGCGGCGTGATCACCGAGAGCCTGGAAGCGGACCTGCAGACCTTTCTGAAGGCCCTGCCCACCACGCCCAGGGACGCCCGCTTCGAGGAGCTGTGGAATGGCTGGGCAGTGGTGCAGCGCAACGGCCTGAGCGTGAACCTCGACAAGACGCGCGCCAACCTGCTTGCTGCCCTGAAAGACCCCAAAGGCGTGAAGGTGAACGTGGCGCTGGGCGCCCAGACCGCGCCCAAACGCACCCTGAGCTATTTCCTGTCGCGCGGCATCACCGCCCACCTGGGCACCGGCGAGACGAACTATTACGGCTCCAGCGACGCCCGGGTCACGAACATCCATGTGGGCGCCCGGCGCTTTCAGGACGTGCTGTTTGAAGGCAAAACGGTGTCCTTTAACCAGATGGTGGGCCCCATCAACCTGCGCACCGGATTCGTGACCGGGCTGGTCATTTCCGGCGAACGCACGGCCAACGGCGTGGGCGGCGGCATCTGTCAGGTCAGCACCACGGTCTTCCGCACGCTGTACAGCGCGGGCCTGCCCATTCTGGAGCGCCGCAACCACTCCTATCAGGTGCGCTACTACGACCCCCAGGGGCTGGACGCCACCATCTACCAGCCCAGCCAGGACCTGAAATTTGCCAACGACACCGGCGGCGCCCTGTGGTTCCAGAGCGAGTGGAACGACGAGGAAGCCCGCTTAAGCATTCAAGTGTTCGGCAAGGCGCGCGACTTCACGGTGCAGATTGACGCGCCGCGCACCCTCAGCACCACGCCGCCGCCCCCGGACCGCGTCATCCGCGACGCCAGCCTGGGTGCCGGGCAGCGCAAGCAGGTGGACTGGGCCGCGCCGGGCGCCGTGATTGAGGTCACGCGCAAGTTCGTACGGGATGGCAAGGTGTTCAAGCAGGACACCCTGAAAAGCACCTACCGCCCCTGGCCGAACATTTTCCTGGTCGGCACGCGGTAAAGCAGCAGGGGGAGGGGGCGAGCCAGTACCGGCCTCGCCCCCTCGACCTTTTTCCCTTATTCCTCGGCGTAGCCCAGCAGGTTCAGAATCCGGTCGAGTTCCTCACGTGAGCCATAGTTCAGCTCTACGCGGCCCTTGTCTTCGCCCGTGATGCGCACGCGGGTGCCGGTGCGGCGGCTGAGGTCCAGTTCCAGCTGCCGGAAGGCGCGCGGCGGATTCACCTTGATGGGCTCGCTGCCGGCGCGCTTCTCGCGGGTCAGGGCCTCGGCCTCGCGCACGCTGAGGCTGCGCTCGGTGATCTGCGCCAGTGCCCAGGCGCGGTCGCCTTCGGGCTGGGCCAGGATGGCGCGGGCGTGCCCGGCACTGATCTGCCCGGCGTCCAGCGCGCGCAGGGCGGCGTCCGGCAGGGTCAGCAGGCGCAGGGCATTCGCCACCGCCGAGCGGCTTTTGCCCACTGCCTGGGCCACGCCCTCCTGGTTCAACCCCTGTTCCTGCAGGGCCTGGTAGGCGCGCGCCTCTTCCAGCGGGCCCAGGTCCTCGCGCTGCAGGTTTTCCACGATGGCGATTTCCAGCGCCTCGCGGTCCCCCAGGTCGCGGATGATCACCGGCACTTCGCTCAGGCCAGCCAGCTGACTGGCGCGCCAGCGGCGCTCCCCGGCCACAATCTCGAAGTGCTCGGCGCGGGGGCGCACCAGCAGCGGCTGCAGCACGCCCTTTTCGCGGATGCTCTGGGCCAGTTCGGCCAGGGCCTCGGGGGCGAACACCTGCCGGGGCTGGTAGGCCGCCTGCACGATCCGGTCCAGGGCCAGCGTCTGCACCTGCGGACCCTCGGCTTTCCCGGTTTCGGCGGGCTTGCCCAGCAGCGCGTCCAGGCCACGGCCCAGGCTAGATTTTTTCGACACGCTGCATCACCTCCTCGCTCAGGCGCTTGTAGGCCGCTGCCCCGGACGACAGCGGCGCAAAGGCGTTGATGGGCTTGGCAAAGCTGGGCGCTTCTGACAGGCGCACGTTGCGCGGCACCACCGACCAGAACACCAGTTCGCCAAAGTGGGCCCGCACCATGCTTTCCACCTCTTGCGAGAGGTTGGTGCGGCCGTCAAACATGGTGAGCACCACGCCCAGTACCTTCAGGCGGGGGTTCAGGCCTCCCTGCACCCGCTCCACTGTCTCCATCAGGCCAGCCAGCCCTTCCAGCGCGTAGTACTCGGCCTGCAAGGGAATCAGCAGGGCGTCGGCGGCGGCCAGCACGTTCACCGTCAGCGGCCCCAGGCTGGGCGGGGCGTCAATCAGCACCACGTCGTACCCCTGGATCGAGGCCAGCAGCCGCGCCAGGGCGTCGGGGTCCTCGGCCAGTTCCACGCCAGCGCCGGCCAGATCCGGGGTGGCAGGCAGCAGGTAGAGGCCCTTCTGCGCCGTTTCACGGGTAAAGTCCCCGGCGCGGGCGGGTTCGCCCAAGGCTTCGTACAGGCCCTGGGTGGCCCCGCGCTCGCCCAGGCCGCTGGTGGCGTTGCCCTGGGGGTCCATGTCCAGCAGCAGCACGCGCTTGCCGCCCGCCGCCAGGTAAGCCCCAAGGTTCACGGCGGTGGTGGTCTTGCCCACCCCCCCCTTCTGATTCACGATGCCCAGGACTTTCATGCCGGGCCCCGCACGCTTTTGACCGTCTGCATCCTGTTCACCGTGCCGCCCAGAATAGCGGCTGCGCGGCCGGCACGCCCTCACGGCGTGGGTACTTCTTCGGTGTGCGGCTCACCTTCTCCACCACGATCAGGGTCCGGGCGTCGCCCAGCACCGGCAGGGTAAAGGCGTCCACCCCAGTGACCCGCCCACCCAGTTCGCCCGCTGCGCGGCGCCCGGCCTGCAGCTCTTCCTCGGTGATGGGGCCTTTCTGGGCCACCAACAGGCCCCCAGGTTTCAGAAGCGGCAGCGCCAGTTCCGCCAGCACCGGCAGGGCGGCCACCGCGCGGCACACCACGCGGTCATAGGTCTCGCGGTGAGCGGGGTCGCGGCCCAGGGTCTCGGCGCGGCCCACCTGCGGGTGCACGTTGTTCAGGCCCAGGGTCTGGGCGGCGGCGCGCACGAACTCGATCTTCTTGCGAATGGAGTCCAGCGGGACAAACGTGGTGTCTGGCCGCAGAATCGCCAGCGGCAGCGCGGGAAAGCCCGCCCCGGTGCCCAGGTCCAGCACTTGTCCGGCGCCGTCCAGGTACCCACCACGCAGGCAGCTCAGCGAATCCACGAAATGCTTGAGCACGATGTCGGGTTCCGTCTTCAGGGCGGTCAGGTTGACCTTGCTGTTGGCGTCCTGCAGCAGCGCCATCAGCTGCGCGAAGGCAGGAACCTGGGCCTCAACGTCCAGCTCCAGTTCGGCGGCCCCCTGGCGCAGCAACGCCTCGCCTTCCGGGGTCATAAGCCGTACCTCGTTTTCATGTCCTGATACCTCTCGTATACGTGTTCATCCAGCGTCTCCAGCGGCAGGCTGTCCAGCAGTGGCAGCAGCGTTTCGCGCAGCACCTGCCCGCGCGCCATCCATTGAAAATACTGCCGGCCCCCGTGGGCATACGGCCCGTACAGCTTGGAGCCGGGGCACAGCCGCAGCAGCGTTTCAAAGAGCCGCTGGTGCCGGGTGTGCATGCGCAGGGTGATGTGCGGCTGCTTGCCGTCGCCACCAAAGTGCCCCTCGCCGATCAGCACGCCCACCAGCAGGCCCTGTTCAAATGTGTTCAATCGAGCCGCCTCCTTGTTTCACCGTCAAGTTTCCCGTGAAACAGTGAACCCGTCAAGAAAGCGCCGGAGCCTCAGCCCCGGCTTTCCCCTTCTTGTTTCACCGTCAGGTTTCCCGTGAAACAGTCTGTCCCTTCAGGTGGACCAGCAAGGCGCTGATGTCCGCGTGGCGCACCCCAGAGATGCGGCTGGCCTGCTCCACGGTGCGCGGCTGGGCGCGGCCCAGTTTCTCGCGGGCCTCGTTCGACAGGGCGGCCACTGTTGCAAAATCCACGCCCTCCAGGCTCAGATCACGGGAACGGTCCTCGGCACGCAGTTGCTGCTGGGCCCGGCGGATGTAGCCGGCGTACTTCACCCGGATTTCCACCGCTTCCCGCTCGGCAGCCGACAGCTCGGGCAGGGTGACGCCCAGGACCTCTACATCCGCCAGCGAGAACTCCGGGCGGCGCAGCCACGCGTCGCCACTCTGGCCCTGAACGCGTTGCCCTTCTAGGGCCGCCACACCCCCCTGCACCCGGGCGTATTTGGCCTGCACCTGGGCCAGGGCCGCGTCATCCACCAGCCCCAGGGTGTGACCCAGTGGGGTCATGCGTTCGTCGGCATTGTCCTGGCGCACCAGCAGACGGTGCTCGACCCGACTGGTCATCATGCGGTAGGGCTCGTTGCTGCCCTTGAACACCAACTCGTCCAGCAGCACGCCGATATACCCCGTCTCGCGGCCGATGAACTGCTCTGTTTCGCCTAGGGCACGCCGGGCCGCTGCGGTCCCGGCCACCAGCCCCTGCGCCGCCGCTTCCTCATAGCCGCTGGTGCCGTTGATCTGCCCGGCCGTAAACACCCCCGGCAGCAACTTCGACTCCAGGTTCAGGGTGAGTTCCTGCGAGTCCACCACGTCGTATTCCACGGCGTAGGCGTAGCGCTGGATCACGGCGCGCTCAAAACCAGGCAGGGTGCGCACCAGGGCGTCTTGCAGGTGCGGCGGCAGCGAGGAGCTGAACCCCTGCAGGTACACCTCGCTGGTCTGCACGCCGTCGGGTTCCACGAACAGCAGGTGACGGTCATGGTGGGCAAAGCGCACCACCTTGTCCTCAATGCTGGGGCAGTAACGCGGGCCCAAGCCCTCGATGTCCCCGGCGAACATCGGCGATTCGTGCAGGTTCTCCTGAATCAGGCGGTGCGTTTCGGGCGTGGTGTGCGTCTGCCAGGTGGGCGACTCGGCGGCGCGGGAGCCCGGGGTTCCGGTAAAGCCGCGCGGCTGGGGGTCGGCCGGAATTTCCAGCAGGGCGGCGAAGTCCACCGCGTCGGCCCGCACCCGGGGCGGGGTGCCGGTCTTGTAGCGCTTGAGCACATGCCCCGCGCGGGCCAGCGGCGCCGACAGGAAGCGCGAGGGCGGCTCGCCCTGCCGGCCTTCGGCGCGGGACTGGCGGCCGTACCACGTCACGCCACGCATGAAGGTGCCGGCCGCGACCACCACCGAGCGCGCGCCCAGTCGGCGGCCATCGGTGGTCACGACCAGCCAGCCGCCGCGCCCGTCGCTTTCGAGGTCGGCAGCCTCACCGCGCAGAATCTCGATATTGGGGTGACCGAAAATCACGTCCTGGGCCCGCTCGGCATACGCGTCGCGCTCGTTCTGCACCCGCAGCGACTGTACGGCCGGGCCCTTGCTGGCATTCAGCACCCGGGTGTGAATGGCCGTGTCGTCGGCCAGCCGGCCCATCAGGCCGCCCATCGCCTGCACCTCAAAGACCAGCTGGCTCTTGCCGGGGCCGCCCACCGCCGGGTTACAGGGCATACGGCCCACCGTGGCCGGATTGCCAATCAGCAGCGCCACACGGGCAAACTTGGCGGCTGCCCACGCCGCTTCCAGGCCCGCGTGGCCCCCGCCGATCACCAGTACATTCCAGCCGCTCATCAGGGCCGCAGTGTACCGGGCCCCGGCGCGGCGCAGGGTGATCCGCTTCGCTGATCAGGGGCATTGTGGGGGGGCCCGCTGGCCTCCTACCATGAGGCATGGACTTTGCCACGCTGCGCGCCGACCTGATCGGGGGAGACACCGTGATCCGCACGCCGTTTGGAGCGCGGCGCGTGACCTACGCCGACTATGTGGCCTCGGGCCGGGCGCTGCGCAGCGTGGAGGACCGGGTGGCTTCTTTGGCGCTGCCGCTGTACGCCAACACCCACACCGAGGACAGCGCCACAGGCGCCCACTGCACCCACCTGACCCACCAGGCCACCGAGTACATCCGCGCGCAGCTGGGCGGCGATGCCAGCTGCAAGGTGGTGTTCTGCGGGTCTGGCAGCACGGCGGCGGTGCGGCGCATGCAGGACATCCTGGGCATCGCCGCAGGCGCCCACCACCGACAGACCCTGCTGGCAGCGCTGCCAGAGCGCGACCGCCCGGTGGTATTCGTGGGCCCCTACGAACACCACAGCAACGAGATCAGCTGGCGCGAAACCCTGGCGGAGGTGGTAGAGCTGCCGCTGTGCGAACGCGGAAACCTGGACCTGGATGCCCTGGTGCGGGCCCTCAAAGACCCTCGCTACGCCGGGCGCCCCAAGATCGGGTCGTTCAGCGCCGCCAGCAATGTTACGGGTCTGCTCACCGACACGCGCACGGTGGCCCGCATCCTGCACGCGCACGGCGCCTATGCCTTTTTTGACTTTGCCGCCAGCGCGCCTTACGTCACCATCGATATGAAGCCCGGCCAGCCTGACGGCTATGACGCGGTGTTCCTGAGCCCGCACAAGTTCGTGGGCGGCCCTGGCACCCCGGGCCTGCTGTGTTTCCGGCAGGAGCTGTACCGCCTGACGGTGCCCAGCACGGCGGGCGGCGGCACGGTCAGCTTCGTGAACCGCACCCGACAGGTCTACATTGACGATATTGAGGCGCGAGAAGACGCCGGCACCCCCGCCATCCTGGGCAAGATTCGGACTGCGCTGGCTTTTCAGGTGAAAGCGGCCCTGGGCCCGGCAGCGATGACCGCCCGCGAGCACGAGCTGTTCGGCCGTGCCCTGGCCCGGCTGCGCCCCAACCCGCGCCTGCGGCTGCTGGGCAATCTGGACGCCCCCCGCTTGGCTTTCCTGTCCTTCCTGACCCTCACTTCGGACGGGCGGCAGTTGCATCCCCGGCTGGTGGTGCGGCTGCTCAACGACCTTTTCGGCATTCAGGCGCGGGGCGGCTGCGCCTGCGCTGGCCCCTACGGCCACGCCCTGCTGAGCGTGGACGACCAGACCAGCGAACGGTATCTGCAGTGCGTGCTGGACCATGTGGACGGCGTGAAGCCCGGCTGGACCCGCCTGAATCTGGCGCCCTGGGCCACCGATGAAGAGGTGGACTTTCTGCTCTCGGCTCTGGAATTCGTGGCCGAATACGGCGAACGCTTTGTGCCGCTCTACGACTTCGACTGGACCACGGGGGCGTGGCACCACCCGGCCGACACGGCGCCACTGGACCTGTTTGGGGCAGAGCGCCCGGCACAGGGCAGTGGACCCGTGCTCTATGCCGAGTATTTGGCGCAGGCGCACGCCCTGGCCGAAGGGTTGGCGCCGGTAGGGGAGGGGAGACCCATCCCGCCCCATGTCCCCGCTGATCTGGTCTTTTTCGTGCATTGAAGCTGAAGCGCGAACCCTGGGCGATGACAGGAAGTTGGGAGGTTCGCGCAGGCTGGGGTGGGTCACTGGCACGCTCAGGTGCTGCTGAACCTCCATCTACCGCACCCTGGAAGCTTGACGCTGTAAAGGGGTTCGCGTTTTCTAGCCCGCAGCTTATGATCTGGAGGCATTGAGAACGCGTGCCTGTTGCAGCCTGCTTTTAAGCGGGCTGAGGATTGAAACCTGTTCGTTGACCAGATGCTGGGCCGCGTTGAAGGTGTTGCAGCCTGCTTTTAAGCGGGCTGAGGATTGAAACAACAGGCGACAGGGGTAGACCTCGGGTTAGCTGAAGTTGCAGCCTGCTTTTAAGCGGGCTGAGGATTGAAACACGATCTTGGGTAGTTCCGACAAGATTCACACGCGTTGCAGCCTGCTTTTAAGCGGGCTGAGGATTGAAACCTCTGACAGGTCGCAGCCGGCGTCCTGGCCGCGCGTTGCAGCCTGCTTTTAAGCGGGCTGAGGATTGAAACGGGTGGGTGGGCCTGCCAGTCCCACAACTCCGGCGTTGCAGCCTGCTTTTAAGCGGGCTGAGGATTGAAACTGAACTATTACCGTGAGGAAGCGGCGCACATCGCGTTGCAGCCTGCTTTTAAGCGGGCTGAGGATTGAAACAGGTGGCGGCCACCGGCCCCAATGCCCAGGCCCTGGTTGCAGCCTGCTTTTAAGCGGGCTGAGGATTGAAACTGGAGGAACATCAGGAACAGGCCCAGAGCCTGGAGTTGCAGCCTGCTTTTAAGCGGGCTGAGGATTGAAACGGGGGATAGGCAGCGCAAAGCGGCCCACAAAGAGTTGCAGCCTGCTTTTAAGCGGGCTGAGGATTGAAACATCGAAGGCCTCATCCGTGGGGAAGGCGGGCAGTTGCAGCCTGCTTTTAAGCGGGCTGAGGATTGAAACATCACAACGCCCTCACGGTCACCCGGCCCCTGGTGTTGCAGCCTGCCTTTATGCGGGCTGAGGATTGAGACCCCAGACTCTTGTACATGGCCGCGCGCGCCGCCTGGTTGCAGCCTGCCTTTAGGTGGGCTGAGGACTGAAACAACGCACGCGGCGCAACCGGCGCCCTGGACCTGCGTTGCAGCCTGCTTTTAAGCGGGCTGAGGATTGAAACACTGCTGCGGCCCAGGTGCCCGCCAGCATCATGGGGGTTGCAGCCTGCTTTTAGGCGGGCTGAGGATTGAGACATGCAGGGCGCATGGCGCCAGGTGCTGCTGCAACGTTGCAGCCCACTTTCGGTCAGGCTGAGGATTGCAGCTTCCACAAAGAATTCCTCTAAGGCGCCGCAGCCGCTCCACACTCACAGTCCCACCCCCTACCCTCCTCGTCCCCTCTACACGGACAGAAACCGTGCCGGCCAACCCCAGTTTCTAGGCAGCCGCCTGCCAATCTCCCGGGGCTCTTCCTCCCCTCACGGTCAAAGGGTCTAAAATACCTAACGAGCGTTTGCTAGACAGATTTCCGTTTGGGTGGGGCCAGGGCAACCCCTGCGCCCGCCCCGACGCCAGGAGGCCCCAGGTCATGATTCAACCCTTCACGCCGGAACCCATCCGCTACGTTGCGGAAGACGGGACCCCCGTGCAGCCGCTGCCGGCGCGGTTTACGCCAGAGCTGCTGCGCGAACTGCACGGCCTAATGCTTCAGGCCCGCGAGTTCGACCGCAAGCTGATTACCCTGCTGCGCCAGGGCCGCACCACCTTCTATGCCCAGTCCAGCGGAATGGAAGCCACCCAGGTGGGGCTGGCGCGTTCCATTCGTGTGGGGCACGACTGGGTGTGGCCGTACTACCGCGACCACACGCTGGGGCTGGCCATGGGCGTGCCCATGTTCGAGCTGATCAGCCAGTGCCTGGGCACGAATTCAGACACGTGCCGGGGCCGCCAGATGCCGCACCACTTCGCCGCGCAGGCGCAGAACTTCGTGTCTATCTCCAGCTCTATTGCCTCGCAGGTGCCGCCCGCAGCCGGCAACGCGATGGCGCAGAAATACCTGGGTGTGGACGAGATCACGGTCTGCACGTTTGGCGACGGCGCCACCAGCGAAGGCGACTGGTACGCGGGCCTGAACATGGCGGGCGCCGCGCAGGCCCCGGCCCTGTTCGTGTGCGAGAACAACCAGTGGGCCATCAGCACGTCCATCCGCGAGCAGACGGCCAGCGAGACCATTCACATCAAGGCCAAGGCCTACGGTATGCCCGGCTACTACGTGGACGGCAACGACATCGTGGCGGTCATGGAAGTCATGACGGCGGTGGCCGAGGGGGTGCGCGCCGGGCAGGGCCCCGCCCTGGTCGAGTGCCTTACCTACCGCGTGGGCTCGCACTCGAACGCTGACGCGGACGCCGAGAAGCACTACCGCACCCGCGAGGAAGTGGAGGAGTGGCTGGGCCGCGATCCCATTACCCGCGTGGAAAAGCTGCTGGAGCAGTTGGGCCACCCCGTCAGCGCCGAGGAACGCGCCGAGATCATCGCCCGCACCCACCGTGAGGTGGACGAGCAGGTGCTGCGCGCCGAGGCCACCGGGCAGCCCGACTGGCGCATCATCTTTGAAGACGTCTACGCCGACGTGCCGGACCACCTGCGCCAGCAGGAGGCTTTCCTGCGCGCCGAGCAGAGCGGGGGGCCGGCATGACCGCCACACAGGACCGTCAGGAGCAGGGCGCCGTGGGGGGGACGCGGACCATCAACCTCATTCAGGCCGTCACCGAAGCGATTGCCGAGGAAATGGAGCGCGACAACCGCGTGGTGCTGTTCGGGGAAGACGTGGGCGCGCGCGGCGGGGTGTTCATGGCGACCGCCGGCCTGCAGGAGCGCTTCGGCAAGCACCGCGTGTTCGACACGCCGCTGAGCGAGGCCAGCATCGTGGGCGCTGCCGTGGGCATGGCTGTGCGCGGCCTGCGCCCCATCGCCGAGATTCAGTTTGCCGACTACATGGGCCCCGGCTTTGACCAGATCATTTCCCAGGCCGCCAAGATCCGCTACCGCAGCGCGGGGCAGTTCACGGCGCCGATGGTGATCCGCACGCCTTCGGGCGGCGGCGTGAAGGGCGGGCACCACCACAGCCAGAGCCCCGAAAGCTACTACACCCACACCCCGGGCCTGAAAGTGGTCATGCCCAGCACCCCCTACGACGCCAAGGGGCTCCTCAAGGCCGCGCTGCGCGGCGAGGACCCGGTCATTTACTTCGAGCCCAAACGCCTGTACCGCGCCGCCAAGGGTGAGGTGCCCGACCACGATTACGTGGTGAAACTGGGCGAGGCCGCCATTCGCCGTGAGGGCGACGACCTGTCCCTGATCGGCTACGGCGGCGTGATGCCCGACCTGGAAAAGGCTGCCGACGCCCTGGCCGCCGAAGGGGTCAGCGTGGAGGTCATTGACCTGCGCTCGCTGGTGCCCTGGGACCGCGACCGGGTGCTCACCAGCGTGCAAAAGACGGGCCGCGCCGTGCTGGTCAGCGAGGCGCCCCGCATTTCCAACTTCATGGGCGAGGTCGCCTACGTCATTCAGGAACAGGCCTTTGACTCGCTCACCGCGCCCGTGGGGCAGGTGGCGGGCTTCGATACGCCCTATCCCTACGTGCAGGACAAGGTGTACCTGCCCGGCCCCAACCGCATTGTGGCCGCCTGTGTGCAGGCGCTGAACTATTAAGCTGGGGGCCGTGAAGCCTGATCTTCTGCGCCCGCTGCTGGGCACCCTGGGCCTGCTGATTGGGTTTGGCCTGTACGCCCTGGCCGGGCGGCTGGCCGAACCCTGGCAGAGCGCGGCCATAGGCGGCATGTTTGTGCTGCTGGGGGTCAGCGCCTGGGTGTACGCCCGGGGCGAACGCTGGATTCAGGGCCTGGGCCTGCTGCTGCTCATCTACGGCCTGCTGCGCGCGCTGGTGCTGCGCTAGTTTTCCGCACAAACGAGGTTTTCTATGAAAGAAGTGCTGCTGCCCGAACTTGCCGAAAGCGTGGTAGAGGGCGAAATCCTGAAATGGCTGGTGCAGGAAGGCGATACCATTGTCCTGGAACAGCCCCTGTGCGAAGTGATGACCGACAAGGTGACGGTGGAGCTGCCCAGCCCCGTGGCCGGGGTGCTGCACAAGCGCCTGGCGGGCGAGGGTGACGTGGTGGCCGTGCACGCCGCCATTGCCCTGATTGACGAGGGGGGCAGCGCCGCCAGCGCGCCCACGCCCACCCAGGGCATTCAGAACAGTGCGGGCAGCCCCGCCGCCCCCGGCAGCGCCCTGCCGCCGCAGGCCCAGGAAGAGCGCGAACAGGTGGGCGGCAGCATCGTCGAGGCCGGGCATCTGGCGAACAAGGCCGACGACGATTCCAGCAGCCTGTTCAAGGCGTTTGCCTCGGACGAGAAGATTCAGGTGCAGGGGCTGACCAACCGGGCCGGCGAGAATCTGGCCGGCAGCGGCGCCCCGGGCACCTACACGGGCGGCGTGGGCAGCATCCTTAACCGCGAGCCCGCCCCGGCTGGCCGCGCCGACGGCCGGGTGCTGGCGGTTCCCGCCGCGCGGCAGCTGGCCCGCGAACTGGGCCTGGACCTGACCCAGGTGCAGGGCAGCGGTCCCAACGGGCGCATCCGCGTGTCCGACGTGCTGGCGCATGGCCAGCGTGCCCAGGCGGCCCCGGCACCCCAGCCAGCCCCCGCGCCGCAGGCCGCCCCCCAGGCCCCGGCCCAGAAGGGCGCCGCAGGCGGCGGCATGACCGTGCCCCCGGTGCAGTACCGCACGCCCAAGGGCTACGAACACCTGGAAGAGCGCGTGCCCCTGCGCGGCATGCGCCGGGCCATCAGCAACCAGATGGTGGCCAGCCACCTGTACACCGTGCGCACCCTGACGGTGGACGAGGTGAACCTCAGCAAGCTGGTGGAATTCCGCAGCCGCGTCAAGGACGAGGCCGCCGCCGCTGGCGTGAAGCTCTCGTACCTGCCGTTCATCTTCAAGGCGGTGGCGGTTGCTCTGCGCAAGTTCCCCAGCCTGAACACCTCGTTCGACGAGGCCACGCAGGAAATCGTGCAGAAGCGCTACTACAACATTGGCATGGCGGTCGCCACCGACGCGGGCCTCACGGTGCCGGTGCTGAAAGACGTGAACCACAAGAGCATCTTTGACCTGGCGCGCGAAGTCACCGATCTGGCGGGCCGCGCCCAGGCGGGCAAACTGCAGGCCGATGAACTGGCGGGCAGCACCTTCAGCGTCACGAACATCGGGTCTATTGGCGCGCTGTTCTCATTCCCCATCATCAACGTGCCCGACGCCGCCATTCTGGGCGTGCACTCCATCCAGAAGCGCCCCATTGTGAACGAGTACGACGAGATCGTGGTGGCGCACATGATGTACCTCTCGCTGTCCTTTGACCACCGCCTTGTGGACGGCGCCGAGGCCGCGCGCTTCTGCAAGGAAGTGATTCGCCTGCTGGAAAACCCCGACCGGCTGATGCTGGAAGCGATGTAAAAGCCCTTCTCTGAAAAGTCCGCCCGGTGTGGCGGACTTTTTTTCGGTTGGAGAGAGGAGTCTTGAAAAAGCCGCCCTGAAAAGCGCTGTACGGGAAAACCCCGTTTTGTCCTGGTTCAGCCCTCCGACCCCCGTCAGAGCGCTGTGAGTGACCGGGCTACACACTGGGGCAGGTCACCGTTCTGAGCGCGCGCCCGGCGGGGCCTGACCCTTAGCCCCGCACTGTGACTGGAACTTCAGCCGCGCGTCAGCCTCTCAGGGTACGCTGGGTAGTCATAAGCCCGGCCCCCACCCGGCCGTGGTCTTGTTCCCGCCCTTTCCCCACGCCCCCAGACCAGATACGGAGTCCCCTGAACACCATGACCAGACTGCTCTTTGCCCTCCTGACCCTCCTGAGCCTGTCCGCGCCTGCCGGGGCGCTGCAGCTGATCGTGTGGGACCGCGAGATGAACATCAAACTGGGCAGCGGCGAGAGCAGCGGCGGGCGCATGACGGTGCGGCTGGTGGACGACTACGACGGCCCCGTGGTGGTGCTGTTCGCCCCCAGCGACGACGAGCGCGCCCGGGGCACCTTTGCGGGCCTGAAAAGCCGCTACACCGGCACCCTGAACGACGGCCAGCTGATACTGGAAGGCGGCACCACACTGGCGCGGCTGCTGACGCCCTTCAAGCTGTCGGTCAGCCTGCAGCGCGCCGGGCAGTCGCTCAGCCTGCCGGGCCTGCGCAACACCGGCCCCGGGAATTCCAACAAGTAAAGCCCAACGAAGCGCGCAGGTTTGCTCAAGCCCAGCGCGTAGACGCGGCATTACGATCACAGCACCAGGGGCGCCGCGGCTTGGCGCGCGGGGGCCCCGAAGGAGACGCATGCTGGCTCAGATCCTCATTGTTGAAGACGACCCACACCTGGGGCCGCTGCTCAAGGAATACCTCTCGGCCGACTATCAGGTGCACCACGCCGCCACGCTCAAAGACGCCCAGGCGTGGCTGGGCACCCACACCGCGCAGCTGATCCTGCTGGACCTGAACCTGCCCGACGGCGACGGCCTGGATCTGGTGGCGGCCCTGCGGCAGTATTCCAGCACGCCTGTGCTGGTGCTTTCGGCACGCAGTGGCGTGCAGGAGCGGGTGGCGGGCCTGAACGCGGGGGCCGACGATTACCTCACCAAGCCCTTCGCCATGCCCGAGCTGGACGCCCGCATTACAGCCCTGCTGCGGCGCACGGCGGCCGGGACCGGCGTGAACCTGGGGAACACCAGCCTCAGCACCAGTTCGCTGCTGCTGACCGTGGGCGACAAGCATGTGAACCTCACCGAGCACGAGGCGCGGATTCTGGAGCTGATGATGCGCACCCCGGAACGCGTGTTTTCCCGCGCGGACATTGAGTCGCATCTATACGGCTGGGAAACCCCCAACAGCAACTCGGTGGAAGTGCGCATCTCGCAGCTGCGTAAAAAACTGGAACATGCCGGCAGTGACCTGCGCATCCGCACCATTCGCAACGTCGGCTATGTGCTGCAGGCCTAGCCTGTGACGCCGTGACCCAGCAGGCCGGGCCGGACTCCGGCGCCCAGGCGCGGCGCCGGGCAGCCCGGCTGACGCCCGGCGCGGGGCTGCACTCCGCGCGGGTGGCGTGGCGCCATTCCCTGCGCTTCCGGCTGGCCCTCACCTACAGCCTGCTGGCCCTGGGCCTGATCACCCTCATCACCCTGGGGGTGGTCACGCTGCTCTTAGGCCGCATGGAGCGGCAGTTTCAGGACCGCCTGAACGAACGCGCCGACACACTGGCCCAGGCCTTTACCGACCCCGGTAGCCTGGGCCGGGCGGCGGGCAGCGCCAGCGCCTACACCATGCTGATTGGCTTTGATGGGCAGGTAACCAGCGCCAGTTCGGCGCTGCGCGAATACATCGAGGCGCCCTATCCCTTTGGCGACCTGTCGCGCGTGCCGGTGCAGAACACCACGGTGCGCGTGGTCAAGCGCAAGGCCGGCAACTTCGGCACCCTGTGGGTGGGTCTGCCCGAAGACGACCTGCTCTCGGCCCGCCAGAGTGCCTTAAGTGCGCTGCTGCTGGCCCTGATCGTCTCGCCCGCTGTGCTGCTGCTGACGGGCTGGTTCGTGGGGCGGCGCGCGCTGGCCGGGCTGGAAAGTGCCGCCAGCCTCGCCGACCGCATTGACCCCACCCGTAGCTTGGAGACCCTGCCGCTGCCCGGACGCGAGGACGAGGTTCACCGCCTGCTGGCGGCCATCAACCGCCTGCTGGTGCGCATTGAGGCCGGGCAGGCCCGCGAAAAGCAGCTGCTGGGCCAGATTGTGCATGAGCTGGGCGCGCCGCTGACCGTCCTGAAAGCCAGCCTGCAGCGGGCCGAGGAACGCACCCGCGACCCGGAGGTGGCCCGCGCGGCGCTGGTGGCCGACGAGCTGACCTTCACCACCCAGGACCTGATGCAGCTGGCGCGCGGCCAGCTGGAACTGAAGCTGGCGTGGCATTACATTCCGGCGCGCACGCTGCAGGGCCGCCTGGACCGGCTGGTGCCCGGCACCACGTTTCTGGGCGACTGGCAGGGCGGCATCCTGTGCGACCCGGACCGGCTGACCCAGGCCCTGCGCAACCTCCTGGCCAACGCCCGGCGCGCGGCGGGCCCCGCCGGCACCGTGACCCTCACCCTGCAGGAGACCCCGGAGCGCGTCACCTTTACCGTCCACGACAGCGGCCCCGGCCTGCCCGATGACCTGGGCGAACGCATTTTCGAGCCCTTCGTGAGCGGCGCAGGCAGCAGCGGCCTGGGCCTCAGCGTGGCCCGTCAGATTGCCCGGCTGCACGGCGGCGAGCTGAGCGGCACCACCCACCCCCAGGGCGGCGCGCTGTTCACCCTGACCATCCCCGGCGCGGCGCTGGGCGACGAGGAAGATGAGCCTCTGGACGAGGACCCAGTCGAGGAAGACCCCGTGCCCGCCTCCTCCTGACCCACCCCGGGCAACTTCGCCTGCCGGGCCGCCCCCGGCCCCGTATGCTGACCCGGTGACTGGCCCCTCTGTGAATGGCCCCACCCTGTTCGATGCCGCGCCGCCCGCCCTGGCCGATGAGCGACTGGCCCTGCTGGTCCTGCGCTTTACCACCCAGCTGGGCCCGCGCCGGATTGAGGGGCTACGCCGGCACTTCGGCAGCGCCGTAGCGGTCCTGCAGGCCCCGGGCCGCGCCCTGCGCGAGGTGTCGGGCCTGGACAGCCGCAGCGTGGCGGCGCTGGGGGACGCCAGAGCCCAGGGGCAGGCCCACACCCGCGCCCAGACCGAACTGGCCCGCACCCAGGCCGAAGGGGTCACCCTGCTGTTCCGGGGCCTGCCCGGTTACCCGGCGGCGCTCAATGCCCTGGGTGATCCGCCCCCGGTGCTGTGGGTGCGCGGCGACCTGCCCGAGTTGCCCGAGGTCCCGCGCGCCATTGGCATGGTGGGCACCCGCGCGGCCAGCCCGCACGGCGCCGCCTTTACCCGCATGCTGGCCGCCGATCTGGCGCGGGCCGGCGTGGTGGTGGTCAGTGGACTGGCGCGGGGCATTGACACGGCGGCGCACGGGGCGGCCGTGGAGGCTGGGGGCCTCAGCATCGCGGTGCTGGGGAGCGCGGTGGACGTGATTTACCCCAGCGAGAACCGGGCCCTGGCCGAGCGCCTGATCCTGGTCAGCGAGTCGCCGCTGGGCACCCGCCCAGCCCAGCACCTCTTTCCCGAACGCAACCGCCTGATTGCCGCGCTGTCGGCCGGGACCGTGGTGGTGGAAGGCGAGCGCAGATCCGGTTCGCTGATCACCGCCACGCACGCCCTGGAGTGTGGCCGCACGGTGTTTGCGGTGCCGGGCCGCGCGGGCGATCCCCGCGCCGCTGGCCCCCACCAGCTGCTGCGCGACGGCGCCGTGCTGACCGAGAGCGCCGCCGATGTCCTGACCGAACTGGGCTGGGGCGCCGCCCCGCCAGCCCCCCTGCCAGACCTGCCCCCCGAACAGGCCCGGGTACTGGCCGCTCTGCACGAACCGCGCACGCTGGACGACCTACAGACCCTCACCGGCCTGCCCCTGTCCGAGGTGCAGACCGCGCTGGTGCTGCTCCAACTGCTGGGCCTGACCGAAGAGGTGGGCGGGCGCTGGGTGCGGCGCTAGAGTCCCCACCCACCTGCTGTACCTCGACCCCCGGGCCGTTCAGATGCCAGGATGGCCGCATGGACATTCTGGTTCTGGGCGGCACCAAGTTCGTGGGGCGGCATATCGTGCTGGCGTTGCTGGCGGCCGGGCACCGGGTGACAGTGCTCACCCGGGGGCAAAGCCCCGACGAGCTGCCCGCCGAGGTGGAGCGCCTGCACGGTGACCGGAACGTCGGCGAGGCGGGGTTGGCCGCTCTGGCCGGGCGCACCTGGGCCGCCTGCGTGGATGTCAGCGGCTACACACCTGGGCAGGTGCGCGCCAGCGCCGAGGGGCTGCAGGGTCAGGTAGGACGCTACGTGTTCATCAGCACCGCCAGCGTCTATGCCGAGCCGGACCGCCACCCGGTGCGCGAGGACGACCCGCTGCTGCCCCCCGCCGCCGAAGACGTGACCGAGATCACGGGTGAAACCTACGGCCCCCTCAAGGTCACCTGCGAGCAGATCGTGCAGGCCACCTACGGCGAGCGGGCCACCATCCTGCGCCCCCAGATCGTGGCCGGGCCCTACGACCACACTGCCCGCTACCCGTACTGGCCTGACCGCGCGAGCAGGGGAGGGGAGACCCTGCTGCCCGGCGACGGCACCGACCACCTGCAGGTGATTGACGCGCGGGATCTGGCCCGCTTTACCGTGCAGGTGATTGAGCAGGGCATTGGCGGCGTGTTCAACCTCGCCGGGCCCCGCCTGACCTGGGCCGAGTTCGCCCGCGTCCTGGGCATCACCCAGCCGGTGTGGCTGGGCCAGGACGCGCTGGAGCGGGCCGGGCTGGGCTTCCGCGAACTGCCCCTGTATCTCCCCGAGGCGGCGCCCCAGGCCGGTCTGATGGATCTCAGCGCCGAGCGGGCCCTGGCCGCCGGGCTGACCCTGACCCCGCCCGAAGTCACCGCCCAGAACACCCGGGCCTGGAGTGCGGGGGCGCATCTGGACTACGCCCTGAGCCCCGAGCGAGAAGCTGAAGTCCTGCGCGCACACCGAGAAAAAGAAAACTGAGCCCCCCGGCCTTTCTCCAGAGAGAAGCGAAAGCGCGGGTGCTATGCTGGCCGGCGCATCAAGAGTGCCGCAAGGGAGGTGCGCCTTATCTCGCAGGAAATCTGGGCGGACGTGCTGGGGTACGTCCGCAAGAACATTTCAGAGGTCGAATACCACACCTGGTTCGCGCCGGTGAAGAACCTGGGCGTGCAGGAAGGCTCGCTGGTGCTGGGCGTGCGCAACTCGTTCGCCCAGGAGTGGTTTCGCAAGCACTACCTGGAACTGCTCGAAGACGCCCTGCGCTCGCTGGGCGCGCAGAATCCGCAGGTGACCTTTCAGGTGCTGCCGGCCGCACAGGACGCCCTGCTGCTGCCCACCGATCCGCCGCCGGGCCCGCCACCGCCGGCACCCGCAGGCCGCGCGCCCAGCCCCCCTCTGCCGGAAAACCGCAAGGTGCTCAATCCCAAATACACCTTCGAGAACTTCGTGGTGGGGCCCAACAACAACCTCGCGCACGCCGCCGCCCTGGCCGTGGCCGAGTCGCCGGGCAAGGCATACAACCCCCTCTTTATCTACGGGGACGTGGGCCTGGGCAAAACCCACCTGATGCACGCGGTGGGCCACTACATGACCGAGCGCTTTCCCGGCAAGCGCATTGAGTACGTCTCCACCGAGTCGTTCACGAATGACCTGATCAACGCCATCCGCGACGACAAGATGACGCAGTTTCGCAACCGCTACCGCTCGGTGGACCTGCTGCTGGTGGACGATATCCAGTTTCTGGCCGGCAAGGAGCGCACGCAGGAGGAGTTCTTCCATACCTTCAACGCGCTCTACGAGAACCACAAGCAGATCATCCTGAGTTCCGACCGGCCGCCCAAGGACATCCAGACCCTGGAAGGGCGCCTGCGCAGCCGCTTCGAATGGGGCCTGATCACCGATATCCAGTCTCCGGAATTCGAGACGCGGGTGGCGATTCTGAAGATGAACGCCGAGCACAACCGCATCAACATCCCGCAGGAGGTGCTGGAACTCATCGCCCGGCAGGTCACCAGCAACATCCGGGAACTCGAAGGCGCGCTGATGCGGGTGGTGGCCTTTTCCAGCCTGAACAATGTGCCCTTCTCGCGGGCAGTGGCGGCCAAGGCCCTGAGCAACGTCTTTGCACCCCAGGAAGTCAAGGTGGAGATGATGGACGTGCTGCGGCAGGTGGCCACGCACTACAACATGCCCGCCGAGGTGATTCGCGGCGCTGGGCGCGTGCGCGAGGTGGTCACCGCCCGGCAGGTGGCCCAGTACCTGATCCGCGAGCTGACAGACCATTCACTCCCCGAAATCGGCCAGTTCTTCGGCCGGGACCACTCCACCGTCATGCACGCCATCAGCAAGGTCACCGAGGCCCTGGGCAAGGACGCCGAACTGACTGCCTCGGTGGACACCCTGCGCCGCCGGATGCAGGGGCTGGATGACGATGAGGTTGAAGCATAATGATGGGTAGCCGTTTTGGTGGATTCAGAATATGTTCCAAAATCCGTTCCAAAACGGTGTGCACAGTTTCACAAGCTGTGGAAAAACCTGTGGATAAGCTGTGGATAACCCCGATTTTTCTGTGGATAACTTTGTGGAAAACTCGGACCCCCGAGAGGGGTGTGGATAACCCCCAAAGTTATCCACAGGTTTTCCACACGAAAGGGCCAGTTATCCACATTTTTGTCCACAGGGCGAACCTGCGCTGGGCGCTCGCCTAAGGCACTTTTCCACAGTTTCCACAGGCCCTATTACTACTACTATCTTTTTTAAGTTTAAAAACAGGAAAAAGATAGGGACCAGACAGTGAGGCAAGGCATGAACGTACACGTCACCAAGAAAATCCTGAGCGAAGGCCTGGGCTTGCTGGAGCGGGTGATCCCCAGCCGCAGCAGCAACCCCCTGCTCACATCCCTGAAGGTGGAGGCCAGTGAAGCCGGCCTGACCCTCAGCGGCACCAACCTCGAAATTGACCTCTCGTGCTTTGTGCCTGCGGAAGTCAAAGCGCCGCAGAACTTCGTGGTGCCCGCCCACCTGTTCGCGCAGATCGTGCGCAATCTGGGCGGCGAACTGGTGGAGCTGGAACTCAGCGGGCAGGAGCTGTCGGTGCGCTCGGGTGGCTCGGACTTTAAGCTGCAGACCGGCGACATTGACGCCTACCCGCCCCTGAGCTTCCCGGCCCAGGCCGATGTCAGCCTGGACTCGGGCGAACTGGCCCGCGCCTTTGCCAGCGTGCGCTACGCCGCCAGCAACGAGGCGTTTCAGGCCGTCTTCCGGGGGATCAAGCTGGAGCACCGACCCGAGGGCGCGCGGGTGGTGGCGTCTGACGGCTACCGGGTGGCCATCCGCGACTTCCCGGCCAGTGGCGACGGCCGCAACCTGATCATTCCGGCGCGCAGCGTGGATGAACTGATCCGGGTGCTCAAGGACGGCGAGGCCCGTTTCACCTACGGCGAGGGCCTGCTGAGCGTGACCACCGACCGCGTGCGCATGAACCTGAAGCTGCTCGACGGCGATTTCCCGGACTACGAGCGCGTGATTCCCAAGGAGATCAAGCTGCAGGTCACCCTGCCCGCCACCGCCCTGAAGGAAGCCGTGAACCGCGTGGCCGTGCTGGCCGACAAGAACGCGAATAACCGTGTGGAATTCCTGGTGTCGGAGGGCAAACTGCGCCTGGCCGCCGAGGGCGATTACGGCCGCGCGCAGGACACCCTGGATGTGGTGCAGGGCGGCACCGAACCCGCCATGAGCCTCGCTTTCAACGCCCGGCATGTGCTGGACGCTCTGGGCCCTATCGAAGGTGAAGCCGAGTTGCTGTTCTCCGGCTCCACCAGCCCCGCGATCTTCCGCGCGGCCGGGGGCGGGGGCTACATGGCCGTCATGGTCACGCTGCGCGTTTAAGGGCCCTTTCCGGGGCGGCGCGGGGTAAGGACGGGGGAGCGTTAGACCGGGTTTACCGAGAGGGTCCCGCCCCCGCTTATAGTGTCTGAAGTACACCTTCCGCCGGGCGGAAGGGCCGTGAATTGGGGAGGAAAACAGGAATGAAGATTCAGAAAGTGCTCGCCCGTGAAGTCCTGGACTCGCGCGGCAACCCCACCGTGGAAGCTGAAGTTCACCTCGACAGCGGTCTGTCTGGCCGCGCCATTGTGCCCAGCGGCGCCAGCACCGGCACCCACGAGGCGCTGGAACTGCGCGACGGCGGCGCCCGCTACCTGGGCAAGGGCGTGCAGCAGGCCGTGGGCAACGTGAACGGGGCCCTGGGTCCGGCCATCGTGGGCCTGGACGCCAGCGAGCAGGCTGCCATTGACGCCGCCCTGATGGCCGTGGACGGCACCCCCAACAAGGGCAAGCTGGGCGGCAACGCCATCCTGGCCGTCAGCCTCGCCACGGCCCGCGCGGCGGCGGCCGAGCTGAATATTCCCCTGTACCGCTACCTGGGCGGCAGCAACGCCAAGACCCTGCCCGTGCCGATGATGAACCTGATCAACGGCGGGGCGCACGCCGACAACTCCGTGGACTTTCAGGAGTTCATGGTGATGCCCGTGGGCGCCCCCAGCTTCCGCGAGGCGCTGCGCTACGGCGCCGAAACCTTCCACACCCTGAAAAAGGTGCTGGCCAGCAAGGGCTACAACACCAACGTGGGCGACGAAGGCGGCTTTGCCCCCGACCTCAAGAGCAACGAGGAAGCCCTGGACGTGCTGCTGGAGGCCATCGAGAAGGCTGGCTACGAGCCCGGCAAGGACATCGCCATCGCCCTGGACCCCGCGGTGACCGAGCTGTACAAGGACGGCCAGTACCACCTCGAAAGCGAGGGCCGCGTGCTCTCGACGGCCGAGATGGTGGACTTCTGGGCCGACTGGGGCAGCCGTTACCCCATCGTCAGCATTGAAGACGGCCTGGCCGAAGACGACTGGGACGGCTGGGCCGCCCTGACCGCCAAGATCGGTGACCGGGTGCAGCTGGTAGGCGACGACCTGTTCGTGACCAACCCCGAGCGGTTGCAGCGCGGCATTGATACGAAGGTGGGCAACGCGATTCTGGTGAAGGTGAACCAGATTGGCAGCCTGACCGAGAGCATGGACGCCATTGAGCTGGCCAAGCGCCACCACTACGGCACCGTGATTTCGCACCGCAGCGGCGAGTCAGAGGACAACTTCATCGCCGATCTGGCGGTGGCGACCAATGCGGGCCAGATCAAGACGGGGTCGGCCAGCCGCTCAGACCGCATTGCCAAGTACAACCAGCTGCTGCGCATCGAAGACAGCCTGGGTGAGCGCGCCGTGTATCCAGGCCGCAAGGCGCTGCGCTAAGTCCTGTGGCCGGGCGGTGGGGGACAGTCTCCGCCGCCCGGTCCCCCTTGCCTCATGGAAAGGATTCCATCATGCAGATGAAAGACATTGACCGCGCCACCAAGATCGTGGCGACCGTGGGTCCCGCCAGCCGCTCGCCCGAGGTGCTGGGCCGCATGATTGACGCGGGCATGAACGTGGTGCGCATGAATTTCAGCCACGGTGACCGCGAAGACCACCGCCAGACAGTGCAGATGGTGCGCGAACTGGCCGAGAAAAAGGGCGTGGCGATTGGCATCCTGCAGGACCTGCAGGGCCCCAAGATCCGCGTGGGCCGCTTCAAGGAAGGCTCAGTCACCCTGAGCCCCGGCGACACCTTCACCATCACCATGGACGACATTGAGGGCGACGCCGAGCGGGTGTCGAGCACCTACAAGGGCCTCGTGCATGACGTGCAGCCGGGCATGGCGCTGCTGCTGGATGACGGCAACATGGCGTTGCAGGTGGACAGTGTGCGCGGCCAGGACGTGATCACCAAGGTGGTCATCGGCGGCGTGCTGAAGAACAACAAGGGCATCAACGTGCCCGAAGCCGACCTGAGCGTGCCCGCCCTGTCTGAAAAGGACGTGCAGGACATGGAGTTCGGCGCCGAGCTGGGCGTGGACTGGGTGGCCCTGAGCTTCGTGCGTTCGCGCGACGACCTGCTGCTGGCCCGGCACTACCTGTCGCGCTTTGGCAGCCGCGCCAAGCTGATGGCCAAGATTGAAAAGCCTCAGGCCGTGGACCGCTTTGACGACATCCTGAAGGAAGTGGACGGCATCATGGTGGCGCGCGGCGACCTGGGCGTGGAGATGCGCCCCGAGCAGGTGCCCACCATCCAGAAGCGCCTGATCCGCCTGTGCCGTGAAGTGGGCAAGCCGGTGATCACCGCCACCCAGATGCTGGAGAGCATGATCAACCTGCCCCGCCCCACCCGCGCCGAGGCCTCGGACGTGGCGAACGCCATCTACGACGGCACCGACGCCGTGATGCTCTCGGCAGAGTCGGCGGCGGGCCTGTACCCGGTGGAATCGGTGGCCATGATGGCCCGCATTGCCCACGAGGCCGAAGACAGCGAGCACTACAAGATGCTGCAGCGCCAGCTGGTCATCGACACCGAACTGGCCCAGGACGCCATTGCCTACGCGGCCTGCAACATTGGCGAGAAGCTGGATTCGCCCGCCATCGTGACCTTTACCAGCACCGGCGGCGCGGCCTCGCGCATTGCCAAGAACCGCCCCCCGCTGGCGATCCTGGCCCTGACCCCCAACGAACAGACCCGCAACCAGCTGGCCCTGGTGTGGGGCGTGGTGCCGGTACTCAGCGAAGACCCCCGCAACACCGACGACATGGTGCGCATTGCCAACGACGAACTGCGCCGCAGTCGGCTGGCCGATGTGGGTGACCGCTACGTGATCACGGCGGGCGTGCCCTTCGGCGTGCGCGGCACCACCAACATGCTCCGTGTGGAGCGCCTGCGCGAAGACCAGCTGCGCTTCTGAGCCCAGCGCAAATCGAACGGAGGGGCCAAGAATGTCCCTCCGTTCTGCTTGTGCCACGGCCTGGGTCGGGCGCTCATTCACCTTGCCGTGTGTCAGCTGGGCGTCAATTTTTTATCCACAGGCACGGGGTTTTTCCACACTGTACCTGTGGATAAGTTCTGGGTTGTCCACAGGCTTTTGTGCGTGCAGGGCGTTGTCCACAGCCTGACGGGGTTGTCCACAGTGCCCTGTGCATAACTTTGTGTGGACTGGCTCTTGGGGCCTGGTCTCTGCAAGCCCACAGGAGGGTCATGAAGGGCCTGTGAAGAACCTGGGTGGCCTAGGACCCCAGGCGCAGGCGCGCGAACTTGTCTTTGCCCTTCTGAAGCACCGCGCCGCCCTCGGCAGACAGCTGGTCCCGGGTCAGGGTGCCCTGGGGGTCGGTGAAGGGCTCGCCGTTGAGCTTCAGGCCCCGATTCTGCATGAGTTTGCGCGCGGCGCCGTTGCTGGGTTCCAGCCCGGCCAACACCACCAGTTTGGCAAGGCTGATGCGGCCTTCCTCGTTCAGCTCGCCCATTGGCACGGCCACTTCGGGAAGGTTTTCGGGAATACCGCCCTTGGCCACGGCCTTGAAGCGGGCCTCGGCGGCGTCCAGATCGGCTCCAGGGTGAAGGGCGCGCACCACTTCGCGGGCCAGTTCGCGGTGGGCGGCCACCGGGTGACCGGCCAGCAGCTCATCAATGCGCTCGCGGCTCAGGTCGGTCAGCAGGGTGAAGTAGTTGTCCAGCAGAGGATCGGGCACCTTCATCAGCCCCGCGAACATGGCGTGCGGCTCGTCGGTGAGGCCAATGTAGTTGTCCAGGCTCTTGGACATCTTCTCTGCGCCGTCCAGGCCCACCAGCAGCGGCAGCGTCATGACCACCTGGGGCTCCTGGGCGTAGTCGCGCTGCAGCGCCCGGCCCACGAGGTTGTTGAACAGCTGGTCTGTGCCGCCCAACTCCACATCCGCTTCCAGCGCCACGGAATCGTAGCCCTGGGTCAGCGGGTAGAGCAGTTCGTGCATGGCGATGGGCACGCCACCTTCAAAGCGCTTCTTGAAGTCGTCGCGCTCCATGATGCGCGCCACCGTGTAGCGGCTGGCCAGCCGGATCACGTCGGCGTAGCCCATGGGTTCCAGCCACTCGCCGTTGTAGCGGATTTCCAGCACCTCGGGGTCATCGCGCAGGATCAGGCGGCACTGTTCCAGGTAGCTGCCCGCGTTCTGGCGGGTCTGTTCCAGGGTCAGGGGCGGGCGGGTTTTGCTCTTGCCGCTGGGGTCGCCGATCATGGCGGTAAAGTCGCCGATCAGCATGATCACCTTGTGGCCCAGGTCCTGAAACTGCCGCATCTTGCGCAGAATCACCGCGTGGCCCAGGTGCAGGTCTGGGCGGGTGGGGTCGGCGCCCAGCTTCACGCGCAGGGGCGCGCCCTTTTCCAGCTTGCGGCGCAGGTCGTCTTCAGACACCAGGTCCACCACGCCGCGCCTCAGGATCTGCAGTTGCTCGTCTACCGGTACATTCCGCCGAATTTCGTTCATAGGCACTCCCAAGGAAAGAGCGGCGAACTCGTCACAAGTTCGCCGCTTCGGGTTTGGATTTCAGGCTACCTGACCCCCACCTCGCGGCGGGGCGGATACGCACGTCGGGTCGGGCGCCTCATGCCCCGCAGCATAGCAAAGCCGCCCCCGGCCGGGCCCAGGCCTGTGCAGGTAGCATGCGGAGCGTGAAGACCATCCACGAACTGCGCGCCACGTTTGTGCGCCCCGGGCGGGTGGAGTGGATTGGCCTGCGCCCCGCCCGCCGGGCGCCGGTGGTGCGCTGCGCCGAGGTCGAGGTTCATCCGCTGGTGGGCCTGATCGGTGACCACGGCAAGCAGGCGCCGCCCCGCCTGACCGCCCTGACTGGCGAGGTAGGAGAAGTGGCCCAGCCGGGTGCGGCGACCCCGGTGCCCGGCGGCCCGGGGCGGCGGCAGGTCACGCTGATCCAGGCCGAGCACCTGCCGGTGATCGCCGCGCTGTGTGGCCGCGCGGAGGTCACACCGGACCTGCTGCGGCGCAACGTGGTGGTCAGTGGCCTGCCGCTGCTGGCCCTGAAAGACGCCCGTTTTCAGATTGGCGAGGTGGTGCTGGAAGGCACCGGCGAGTGCCACCCGTGCTCGCGGATGGAGGAAACGCTGGGGGAGGGCGGGTACAACGCCGTGCGCGGGCACGGTGGCCTGACCGCCCGGGTGATTCGCGGCGGCCGTCTCCGCGAAGGAGACGAGGTGCGGCCCCTGCCCCCCGGCGGGCCAGCATGAAAGCCCGGCCCCCGGCCCGGCTGGGTTCTGCGCGGCGCCTGACGCTGGCGGGCGCCTTTGGCTTTGCGCGGCTGATCGTGGAACTGGGGGTGCTGAGTTCCTTTGCCTTCAGTCTGGCGCTGTTCGTGGCGGCTATTGCCCAGGCCTACGTGACGATTCGCGCGGCCTTTGCCGAACTGGGCCAGCCCGACACCACCAAGCGCCTGATCGTGGCCGCCGTGGAGCAGGCCGACACCCTCTTGATCGGCATGGCGCTGCTGATCATCTCGTTTGGCCTGCAGGCGCTGTTCGTGGGCCGGCTGCAGAACGTGCCGCCCTGGCTACACATCGATTCCTTTGACGACCTGAAGCAGAAGCTGATCGGCATCGTGATTCTGGCGCTGGGCGTGAATTTCTTCAGCGTGGCCCTGAAATGGACGGGGTCCGACATCCTGGGCTACGGCCTGGCGATCTCGGCCGTCATTCTGGCGGTGGGTGCCTACTCCGTCATCCTGACCCGGCAGGGCCGCAGCCCCGCCCTGCCCCCCGAGGAGCCGGATGACGCGGCTTGAGGGCCCCGCGCTGGACGCCCGCCTGGAGGCCGTGCTGACGCTGGTGCGCGCCGATACCCATGCCGATATCGGCAGCGACCATGCCAAGCTGCCGATCCGGCTGCTGCGCACAGGCCGCATTGCGCGCGGCGTGATCGTGGAACTGAACCCTGGGCCCCTGGCCCACGCCCGGCAAAACGTGGCGCGCGCCGGGTTGACGGGCAAGCTGGAGGTGCGCGCGGGCGACGGTTTTGCCCCCCTGGCCCCAGGCGAGGTGGCGAGCGCCAGTGTCACCGGCATGGGCGCCTTCACCATCCTGGGGATGCTGCAGCGCGAGCCAGCGCGCCTGCCGCTCACCCTGGTGCTGCAGCCCAACGACAACGCCGAGTCCCTGCGCCGCTGGGCCCGGGGCGCCGGCTATCACCTGCGCGCCGATCTGCTTATTCCCGGCTACTGGGCCTACCCGGTGCTGCGCCTGGACCGGGCGCCTGGCCCCGATCCGGCTTACGCGGACCTGCCCGACGAAGCGGCCCTGCGCTACGGCCCGGCCCTGCTGCGTGGCCGTGACCCCCTGTTGCGCGCCCAGGTGCAGGCCGACCTCCGCCGCCTGACCCCGCTGGCCGCCCCAGGCCGCGTGGCCCAGACCGAGCTGGAGGTGGCCGAAGCCGCCTGGGCGTGGTTGAACGGACCCTAAAACAAAAAACCCGCCTTCTTCGGCGGTGATAAGAACAAGATAGCGCGGTATGCAGGCCCGGTCAAGCCCAGCCGATGGGTCCAGAAAATCACGTCTAGAACGTGTGTTTCGCGCGCACCGCCCATAAGGTGGTGCATAGCCCCGTAGGCCGAACGCCACCAGAGGAAGCGTACCTCCCCCGCTGGTCGCCCACCTCTGCCTGAGAGAGGCTACCCAAAACGAGAGGCAATAAAAAAGCCGCCTTCTTCGGCGGTGATAAGAACAACATAGCGCGGTATACAGGGCCGGTCAAGTCCAGCCGATGGGTTGAGAAAATCACGTCTGGAACGTGTGATTCGGACGATGGCTGCAGGGCGTCGTGTATACCCCGGCAGGTGATTGGCGCGGGCCCGCCCCTGCTGGTTCCTGGTCTCTGCCCAAGAGAACCCGCAACCCAGCCCAGGTCAACCTCTACGTATGGCGCGGCACAAGGCCATGCTCCACGCCAAAAAAGAAGGGGGAGCAGGCGCCTTTTCCCGCGCACCGCTCCCCGCCTCCCACTTCCCCTACCTCGCCACTTCCACCGCGCGGCTTTCGCGCACCACAGTCACCTGCACCTGCCCCGGGTATTCCATGTCCTGCTCCACCCGGCCGGCGATTTCACGGGCCAGCAGCGTGGCCTGGGCGTCGGTGACCTTCTCGGGCTGCACGATCACGCGCACCTCGCGCCCGGCCTGAATGGCGTAGGCCTGCTGCACACCAGGAAAGGACACCGCGATCTGCTCCAGCTGTTCCAGGCGGCGCACGTAGGATTCGAGTTCCTCGCGCCGCGCGCCGGGCCGGGCCGCGCTGATGGCGTCGGCGGCAGCCACCAGCACCGAGTACAGCGTTTCGCCGTTTTCCGGGTCGTGGTGGTGGGCAATGGCGTCAATCACCTCGGGGGGCTCGCCAAAGCGCTTGGCGAGGTTGATGCCGATTTCCACATGGGTGCCGTCAATTTCGCGGTCAATGCTCTTGCCCACGTCGTGCATCAAGCCGGCGCGGCGGGCCAGGGCGGCGTCCAGGCCCAGTTCGTCGGCCATGATGCCGGTCAGGTGCGCCACCTGAATGGAGTGTTTCAGGACGTTCTGGCCGTAGCTGGTGCGGAAGTACATGCGGCCCAGCAGCTGCACCAGCCCCGGCTTGATGCCCACCACGCCCGCCTCAATGGCGGCTTCCTCGCCCTGGGTGTGCATGTAGGTCTTCATCTCGTCCTGCGCCTTGTGGACCATTTCCTCAATGCGCGTGGGGTGAATGCGCCCGTCGGCCACCAGGGCGTCCAGCACATGCCGGGCCACCTCGCGGCGCACCGGGTTGAAGCTGGAGAGAATCACGGCTTCCGGCGTGTCGTCAATAATCAGGTCCACGCCAGTCAGGGCTTCAAAGGCGCGGATGTTGCGCCCTTCGCGGCCAATCAGGCGGCCCTTCATGGCGTCGTTGGGAATGGGCACCACCGAAACGCTGAGCGCAGCACTCGTTTCCGAAGCGCTGCGCTGGATGGCCTGGGCAATAACGTGGCGCGCGGTGCGCCGCGCCTCCGCCGCCGCGCGCTCCTGCATGGCCTTGATCCGGATGGCCTTTTCTTCTTCCAGTTCGGCGTCCAGCCGGTCCAGAATCTCGGCGCGGGCCGCTTCGGGGGACAGGTTCGCCACCTCGTACAGCCGCCGGTCGGCCAGCCGGCCACGCTCGGCCAAGTCGGCTTCCTGGGTGCCCAGCGCGCGGCTGCGGTCCTCCAGGCGCTCTTCCAGGGCGTCCAGTTTCTCACCCCGGGCGTCCAGTTGCTCGGCGCGGCGGTTGAGGCGCTCAATCTCGCGCTTGAGTTCCTCGCGTTCGCGCCGGGTTTCCTGGCGGTCGGTGGCCAGGGCCTCGCGTTCGCGCGCCACCTCCTGCTTGGTCTGGGCGCGTTCGGCGTCCAGCTGGGTGCGCAGCCCCAGCACCTGTTCGCGCTGGGCGTCCAGCTGGGCACTCTGGTGCGAAAGCTGCTGCTCGCGCTGCGCGGCTTCCTGCGTTCGTCGCGTGGCCTCCTGCCGGGCCTGGTCGGCCTCTGCCCGCAGCGCCTGCGCGGCCTCTTCGGCCTGCGCGCGGATGCGCTGCGCTTCCTGCAGGGCTTCTTGCTGAAGTCGGTCGTCCACCTCGGCCCGCCTGCGCGCGCCGCGTGTCTGTCCGCCCAGAAAGCCCCCGACCAACCCGAGCAGCAGCGCCACGATGACCCAAACGGTCGTCGTCATGGTGCGCTCCTTTCGGTGTGTTGCATGGGGCGCGTAGGCCTCTGGCCGGCCGCGCCCCGCATAGGGTGATGAAATAGCGAACGCCGCCTGCCGTGGCTGAACTTTGGAAGGGACGTTCGCCACGCAGTGTAGCTCCAAAGGTCCGCCAGGGGAGAGAGGCGCGCTGAGAGGTAGCCTGCCCCATGACTGATTCCCCCGCAGCCGCTTCCCTCGCCGAGGTCCATGCCTGGATTCGGCAGCACTTGGCCCAAATGGGCCAGCCGCCCGGCACCGCAGTGGAGGCCGTACTCCACCGGGCCGTGCGGCCCTGCTACCACCTGGACTTCGAGGAGACCCCGGATGAAGAGCTTCCGGTGGCCAGCAGCAAATTCGGCGGTCAGCCTGATGTGCCCCCGGACTGGACATGGCCCCGCAGCCCTGCCGGGGTGCCCCTGCGCTTTCTGTGCCAGTTCCGGCTGGATCAGTTGCCGGACCGCGCACCTGACGATGACGAGCCGCCGCACGGCCTGCTGTCGTTCTTCTGGCTGTTTCACCCCGACGAGCAGTTGGTTGTCCAGTACTGGCCCCAGGTGGACGAGCTGGGGCGGCGACCCAGCCTGCCCCCTGACGGCTATGCCTACCGGTCCCGACAGGTGCTCGCCCACCGCGCCCTGAGCCTGGTGGAGCTGTCTGTTCCCAGTGGCCTGACGGGAGAAGAGGACGACCGCTTTTGCTGGCTACGACACGGGCTAAGCCAGTCAGGGTTCTTCGAGTTCAGCCCCGCCACTCTCTTTGGTCACGTGGACCGGGCCTCGTTTCTGGCCTGCGCGGACCTTGCTGCCGCCCGGGGTCAGCGCGGCTGGACCCTCGCCGACCCGGCAGTGAATCTTCTGCGGCTGTTCAACATCTCGCACCTGGGCGACGACGTGTTGGAGGACACGGGCGACAATCACCTCTATACCCCGGAATTCATCCTGCCCTGCCATGCGCTGCGGGCCCGGCGTTTTGACCGGGCCCACTACGAGCTGGGTGTGGATTGACGTGCCGGGCGGTTGTGGCAGCACGGTCAAGGGACTGAAGCCAGTCTGGCCAGGAGTCTGCGCCCTGAGTTTGGCCAGCAGGGCACTTTTCAGAGGCCCGGCTCCCTGATCCTGCACTGTGGCGAATGACGAGTTGGCGCGGGGGTAGGCACGGATGCCCGCCAGATTCAGGGGCGCGGCGCTGAGGTGCCGCATCTGATGGTTCCCCGTGGGCGCAGACGCCACCAGTTTGAAGGCACTGTCGGCCGCCAGAAAGCTTGTGCGGTTGCCCTGTGCCAATTGCACCGTGCCATCGGGCGCTTCAACGAACAGGGCGACAGAGCCCGGCGCCCCGCTGGCCTGAAGATCAAAGGTCAGGCTCTGGCCCATGCGCGGCGTTCCGGGGCGCAGCGCGACGCTGGGCCCCCACACTGGATCCCCGGTCGGCAGTCTGGGTGGCGTGCAGGCAGTGAGGACAAGGGCAGCGGAAGCCACAGGCCGAAAAGGACGCCTGCAGCACGGGAGAGGGGCGCCGGCCTTCGTGCGGGACTGCAGCTACGCCGCAGGGCCAATGTGGTCCATGCAAAAACCCCCGCCTCTTCAGCGGGGGTCAAAGACAGGGATGTCTTTACTTCGTGGCGTGCACCACGAGCTTCATAGGAATGGTGACTTCGGGGTGGGCGCGGTAGGCGATGTCGTACTCGCCGATTTCCTTGACGGTCTTCGGCATGTCGATGCGGCGCTTGTCCACGTCAAAGCCCAGCTTGTCCAGGGCGCCAGCCACGTCGGCGTGGGTCACGGCGCCGTAGATCTTGCCTTCGCCAGCGCGCACGCTGAGTTCCACCGCGACGCCGTTCAGGCGGCTGGCGAGGTCCTCGGCGCTGGCCTTCTCGGCGGCCTGCACTTTCTGGCGGGCGCGCACGCGGGCTTCCAGGCTCTTCATGTTCGAGCTGGTGGCGGGCGCGGCGATGCCCTGGGGAATCAGCCAGTTGCGGGCGTAGCCGTCTTTGACATTCACGATGTCGCCGGTTTTACCCAGCTTGCCGGGTTCCAGAAGAATGACTTGCATAGCAGGCCTCCTTACTTCCGGACCAGTTTCTCGGTGTAGGGCAGCAGGGCCAGCTGGCGGGCGATCTTGATCGTCTGCGCAATGCGGCGCTGGTGCTTGGCCGAGAGGCCGGTGCGGCGGCGGGGGAGGATCTTGCCGGTGTCAGAGACGAACCGGCGCAGCATCTTCACGTCTTTGTAATCGGTGATTTCCAGCTCTCCAATCGAGAACGGGTCCACCTTGGGCTTGCGGGGGCGCTTGGGCCCCTTGCCGCGCGGCTTGCGCTCGGCGTTGTTTGCCTGGGTCATGTGGGGATTCCTCTAAAGCCGCCGGGGAGGAAAGGGGCCGCTGTGCGGCGGTCTAAGGGTCGAGAGGTCGAAGAGTCTAGAAAAGACAGAGATGGTTTTTTCTTAGACCCTTTGACTCTTGGACCCTTAAACCTCACGCCGTCAGGCGTGCCTCAAAACGGCAGGTCTTCCTCGTCCGGCGGGAAGTCGTCGAGACCTTGATCAATATCCAAGCCGCCCGAACGGTTCCCCGTGTTCGCTGCGGGGCGCTGGTTGTACCCAGCGCTCTGCGGGCGCGCCGCACTGCTCGCGGTCTGCGTGCGAGGTCCGGCGGGGGTGGCTGCGGCGTAGCCGGAATTGGGGCTGGCCGCGCCTCGGGACAGGGCTTCGACTCGCGTCGCCTCTACTTTGGTGGAGTTGCGCTTGTTGCCATCGCGGTCGGTCCACGCTTCGTTCACCAGTCGGCCGCGCACCAGCACAGGGTCGCCCTTGCGCAGGTCTTTCATGCTCTCGGCCAGTTCACGCCACAGCGTCACGTCAATCCAGTGGGTCTTTTCCTGCTTCTGCCCCTGACGGTCATTCCAGGTCTCGTTCACGGCCAGGCCGAGCCCAAGCACCGCGTCGCCGGCGGGGGTGTAGCGCAGTTCGGGGTCACGGGTGACATTCCCGATCAGCACCACTTCATTCATGCCGCTGCCCATGCGAACGCCGCCTCCGGCGTCCTGGACCAGTTCGGGCTGGGTGCCCAGCTGCTCCATGCGCAGCGCCTTGACGCGCACCATGCTGCGTTTGCCGCCCTCGGGCGCTTCCCACTGGCTGTATTCCAGGCTGCCTTCCACCATCACGGCGTCGCCGCCTTTCAGGTTGCGCTCTGCCTGCCACTCGGCGGGCTTGCCCAGAATGGACACGCGGTGGTACCAGGGGAGTTTGCGCTCGCGGCCGTCGTTGCCCACAATGTGGTCTTCACCGGCCACGGTGGCTTCAAATACGGCGGTGCCGCTGGGGGTGTAGCGCAGTTCGGGATCACGGGCGAGTGCGCCGATTAGGTAAACGTGGTTCATGCCTCGGGCCATAACAGGGTCTCCTTGGTTGCTGGCGAAAGTACTGGGGTCGAAAAACAAGCTGGCGTGTTGGCCCTTGCGGGTTGACCATACGATAACAAACCTGACCTTTTACGTCAACGGCGTAAAAAGATCAGGCCTTCTTGGTCTTCCATTCCGGGCGGTCCTTGACCACCAGGACGCGGCGCACATGGTCACGCAGACGCAGGGTGCTGGCAATGTCCTTTTCGGGGTTGCCGGCGGCCTTGATGGTGTACATCAGGTAGTAGCCCTCGCGGTCCTTGTTCACGGCGTAGGCGAGGCGGCGATTGCCGAGCTCGTCCAGGGTGCTGATTTCCGCGCCCGCGCCCTTCAGGGTGCTCTCGATGTATTCCTTCTCGATGCTCACCTGTTCGGCGCTGAGGTTGGGGTTCAGGATCAGGTTCAGGTCGTACTGGTTCATAGTTCACCTCCTTTGTCGCCGCTTTGGGCAGGCTCGGGCCTCGCCGGGCAGCGCAATTGGCAAGCATACCAGACGGGCCGCGCCCTGACCAGAGCCGCGCGGCGGATAGGCCCGTGCCCCGGGCACCGCTTACCCTGAGGCATGACCGATGCTGCTGCGCCGTCTCCCTCCTCGCCCCAACACCCCTTGGACGGCATTCTCGACATCCTGCGCGAAACTGTTGAAGGCGGGCAGCCGGGCAAGCCCACCGCCTTTCTGGATAGCACGGCCGCCGATGGCAGCGGCAACCACGGCCTCCTTGCCACCCTGGAGGCTCTAAGCGCCGAACAGGCCAGCCGCGAGGTGCTGGGCACCACGGTGGCGGCCCACACCGCCCACACGGCCTTTCATATGGAAGTGATCGTGCGCTGGGAGCGCGACGGCGACCGGGGCCCCTTTGACTGGCAGGGCAGCTTTCAGCCGCGCGCCGTGGACGAGGCGGGCTGGGCCGAGCAGCGCCAGCGGGTGCGCGCCGCTTACGACGCCCTGGTGGCGTTTACCCACACCCAGCAGGCCCAGCCCGTGACCGGAGACGCCACCGGGGGCCTGGCCGGCGGCGTGGCGCATGTGGCCTACCACCTGGGGGCCATTCGCCAGCTGGTCAAAGCCCTGCTGTGAATCCGGACTGGACCTTGCGGCCAGTCACGCCCGATGACTTTCCAGCCCTGGCCGCGCTGTGGGCCCTCAGCCGCCCCGGGGTCACAGCCGAGGGCATTCAGGCGACGGACGCCCGGCGCGACCCTGCGCACACGCTGCGCCGCCGCCTGCTGGCGAACGCGGCTGGTGAGGCGGTGGGCGCCTCGCAGCTTCAGACCTTCGCGTTTGCACCGCCCGGCTTCCTGCAAGCCCAGGTGGTCGTGGACCCGCGTTTCCGGCGGCAGGGCGCTGGGGAGCAGCTGTGGGCCGACGCCGTGCAGGCGGGGCGCGAAGCCCAGGCCAGCGGCCTGACGCTGGACGTGGCCGACGATGACCCCGGTTCGCTGGCCTGGGGCACGCGGCGCGGCGCGGTGGTGAAGGTGCATCGCTTTGCCTCCGAGCTGGACCTCACGGCCTTTGACGCGGCGCCGTTTGAAGCCAGCCTGGCGTGGGCCGCCGCGCAGGAGGTGACCTTCACAGACCTTGAGGGGGCGGGCGACGACGACATCGAGCGGTTTGTGAACTTCGTGGCCGACCGCCTGACCGAAACCCCGGACCTGCGCGGTCATCCCCGCTGGTCCCTGGCCGAGGTGCGCCGGCTCCTTCGGCTGAATGCTTCCCCGCGCCCCGACTGGTGGGTGTTGGCGGTGGGCCCGCAGGGCGAGTGGCTGGGCACCTCCATCCTGGAAAGCTTTCAGCGCCAGAACTTCGGTTACAACACCCTGACGGCCGTGGTCCCCGAAGCGCGGGGGCGCGGGCTGGCCCTGCCGCTGAAACTGCAGGTGATCGCCCAGGCCCAGGCCGCTGGCCTTCCCCTGCTGCGCACCAACAACCATTCAGGCAATGCGCCCATGCTGGCGGTGAACCAGCGCCTGGGGTATCAGTCCCGCACCGGACGCTTCGAGGTGCACGTCACGCTGTGAGGCCCCTTCCGAGAAGGGTTATGGAAGTTTGCCGAGCCTATGGAAGAGAGCAAGGACTTTCTAGCCATGAACCGCAGTCCATGGGAGTTGGGGCTACTTGCGGCGCTTGAACAGGCTCCAGCGGCTTTCCTTGCCTGAGGCCTCTGGGGCGGTCGCCGGTTCCGGGGTCTGGGGCCGCGTCTCTGACTGCGGGCCGTGGCGGCCCATCTGCCGGGCGGGCACGGGGGCCGCTTCCTTCTCCTGATCAGGGTCCTCGTAGACCTCGTCGGCTGGGGTTTCGCCCAGGGCGCTCAGCAGGGCGCGGCGAATGGCGTCGGCGGTGGGGCGGTCATGGGGGCGCTTGGCCAGGGCGAGTTCGGCCAGCCGGGCCACCCGGCGCGACACCTTGGGATTCAGGCTCAGCAGCGGCGCGGGGAAGCGGGTCAGGTGCGCCACCATCAGCTCTTCGTAGGTGTTGCCGTGGTAGGGCCGCTCACCGCCCAGCAACTCGTACATGGTGATGCCCAGGCTGTAGACGTCGCTGGCGGCGCTGCTGGTTTCGCCGTGGTACACCTCGGGCGACATATAGAAGGGGCTGCCACTGGCTTGCCCGCCCTGCGCCGTGAAATAGGCGCTGCCCAGGTCGCCTAGGGCCGCGCGGCCCTGCTCATCCACGTAGACGTTCTGCGGCTTCACGTCCTGGTGCACGGCGCCCTGGTGGTGCAGGTAGGTCAGGGCTGAGGCCACATCGGCCAGCACCCTTAGGGCCTCGGGCAGCGGCAGGGTGCCGCTGGGCAGCTGGGGCAGCAGCTCGCTCAGGGCGCCGCGCGAATAATATGGAATGGCCAGGAACGCCTTGGGGCCAAACGGCGTGCCCGCGTAGCCCGGCACGAGGTGGGGGTGGCGAAACTTCAGGGTCAGCCGCACCTCGTTGCCAAAGCGCTCGGCGGCCTCCTGCACGCGCAGCGTTTCGGGCAGCGGCACCTTGAGGGCCACCTCCTTCTTGCGCGCGTCGGTGGCCAGCCAGACCAGCGAGGTATTCCCGCGCCCGATCACACGGTGCAGGGTGTAGCCAGGGATGGTGCGGTCTTCAGACATGGGATGGGGGCACTCCGTTGGCCTGCAGGCTCGACTGCTGCACCTTAGCGCAAAGGGCGCCCGTCTGACGAGCGCCCCTGTGCGACCAGCCCGCTGCTTTGGGCGGCGTTATTCGTCGTCGCCCGCTTCCTCGGCCACGCGTTTGCCGGCCAGCCATTCCAGGCCCGCCCACTGCAGGTCGGCCAGATCGCCGTCCAGCACGTCATCGGGGTTGTGCTTCATGACGCCGGTGCGGTGGTCCTTGATGTACTGCTTATCCAGCACGTAAGACCGGATCTGCGAGCCCCACTCGATCTTCTTCTGCTCGCCGCGCGCCTTGGCTTCCTCTTCCTCGCGCTTGCGCATCTCGATGTCGTAGAGGCGCTGCTTGAGGATCTGCAGGGCGATCTCGTGGTTCTTGATCTGAGAACGCGTCTGCTGCGAGGCCACGGCAATCCCGGTGGGCAAGTGGGTCAGGCGCACGGCGGAATCGGTGGTGTTCACGCCCTGTCCGCCCGCCCCCTGCGAGCGGAACACGTCGCGCCGCAGGTCAGAGTCGGGAATGTGAATGTTGATCTCTTCTTCCGGCACCTCGGGCACCACATCCACCGAAGCGAACGAGGTATGGCGGCGGTTGTTGGAGTCAAAGGGCGAGACGCGCACGAGGCGGTGCACGCCGTGTTCCGGCGCCATCATCCCGAACGCCTTTTCACCCCGAATGATGAATTCGCTGCTGACCACCCCGGCCTGATCGCCGTCCACCTGGTCAATCATCTCGACCTTGAAGCCCCGGCGCTCGGCCCAGCGCATGTACATGCGCGAGAGCATGCCGGCCCAGTCCATGGACTCGGTGCCGCCTGCACCGCTTTTTACGCGCACGATGGCGGCGGTGTCGGAATGCTTCATGGTGAAGAGCGTTTCCTTGTACAGCTCGTCTACCCGCGCCTCAATGGACTGCTGTTCTTCCAGCAGCATCTCGCGCTCTTCGGGGCTGGCCATGTCCAGCATCTCCGAGAGGCCCTGGGCGTCGGAGTTCAGGGTGCTGTAGCTCTCGACGACGCGGCGCAGCGTGCCGGCTTCCTGTGTCACCTTGCGGGCGCGTGCGGAGTCGTTCCAGAGTTCGGGATCGCTGAGTTCTCTATCCAGTTCGTTCAGGCGCCGCGTTTTGCCGGGAATGTCAAAGGTACTCCCGGAGCGACGCCAGCTTTTCAAGCAGTTCCTGCATGGGGCGTGCCTCCCTTCCGCCCTGGTCCCGTTGGCCGGGGGGCGGGTCTTGTGCAAGAGCCCAGTATAGAAGCGCGGCGCTACCCAGAAGGAGAGGGGAGAGGTCGTGCTGTTCCCTCCGGCGGCAGGCCACAGCGAAGCGCCGTGCTGCAGTGCAATTTTCCCCCCTGGCCCAACAGCCAAGAGGGCGACAAGGGAGGGGTGTTGACAAGTTTAGCCACCG